>NZ_JAYLLN010000019.1:0-66537 GCF_037126265.1 Sphingobacterium tenebrionis | reverse complement strand
ACGGGTGAACGGCATACTGAAGGCGGAGTTCGACCTCTACGCATCACAGGGTGGCCTGAGGGAGACCACCGGAAAGATACGGGAGAACATCAGGGTATACAACAACCTGAGGCCGCACGCGAGCTGTGACTACCTCACCCCTGAACAGGCACACATGAGATCAGGTGCGCTCAGAAAGAGATGGAGACCAAAAAAATATCCAATAGTGAAGAAAGAGTTTGTATAGTACATATAGTATTACCAAATTTGCCTGTATAATCAATTCAGAATTAAACCAATAATCTGTATAGCTATATAAGGACAAGACACCGAAGCCGCTATATTGTAGCCGTAGTAAAAGCAAGGTAAAAGCATCATGTAAGTATGGTGTAAGTGCCTTTTGGCACTTACACCTCACTTACATGTCACTTACACATCACTTGCAGTAAGAACCAAGTATGGTCTTGTCATAGTTTATTTCTACCCTCTGAAAACCGAAATTTATTCACCTTTTCGAGTTTAGAATCAAGAGATATACCATATATGCCCAATGATTTTTTAAGTTCCATCAGATCACTGGCTTTTAAGACTAGATCATATTTTGAATCATTTAGGATTCCTTTCCATCGAAAATAATTTCCGAAATTATCTTGTAAAACATCGGCAAGCTCTCGGAGTGGCACATTGTCAACTGCAATAATTTGATGTCCATCGGATGAACTAGTCCGACTGAAACCATTTTTATTTTTATTTAAGGACGTTTGAATTAAATTATTATCAAAAATTCCAAGTTCAAACACTTCAACTGTATGCAAATTGGAATCCATTTGGATGTTCAGTTTATTCAATAATGCATCCACTCGCCAAGCACTATCCAAATAACGATTACCTCCTTTATAACAATAATCTACTTTAAGGTTTTCCAAAGAATCTGATAGTTCAATTGAGGAGGTACTGATACCCATAAGTTCAGCGGCAAAGACACGGAATGGAACTGCTAATTTATAGGTAAATCTTGAATCTTGATGCTTGTATGAAAATGATTTTGAGAAATTATTAGAAGTACTCCTTTCCAAAAATAAATATTCTATAATTGAGGGATTATTGTAGATGGCCATAAATTCCGCTGCCATTTCCTTTGCCTTCTCCACTTGGCCAACTAGATTCGTATTTCTTACACTTGCTATGGCAGGAGGTTCGGAGTTAATGGATTGAATCTTGGTAGATTCTACCGTAATATCTTGATTGTTTATAAGCGCCTCAAGCATTTCCGAAGTGATGTCTTTAGGGTTACCTTTCCATTTCACCGTTCCTTTTCGATCTAATAAAATAGCTGTTGGAAGGGTTTTTATATCAAAGATTTTATGCAGATTTCCAGTACTGTCAGAAACGGCATGGGTTTCAAAAGAAAATCGTTCTACGATTTGTTTTGCTTTACCGACATGCTCATCAGTAATAGATAAGAAATATAAATCTTTAACCTGGCTAAATTTTTTCTGTAAACTATTGATATGTGGCATACCTTCTAAACATGGCGCACACCAAGTGGCCCAAAAATCAAGCAGAATATACTTATTCTTGAGATTATCTGGTTTTAGATCGGTATTTATACCTGCTGTAAAATGTAGGTCTTTACCAGGGGTTAAGGATTGTGCATGACCATCGATTGACGTGGAAGCTAGAAGTAGGGTATAAATGATTAAATTTCTGAATGCTTTCATAATAATTAGATTTTCAATAAAAATATATACTTTTAATAAAAATACGATTTTTTCGTAGATATTTGAAAAACGTTCATATAGGCTTCGCATTCAGGTTTTAACCGGTTTGAGGGTTTGCCTGACGTTTCTTGAAGATAATAACCAAAAAGGTTACTATACCCATTAAAAATGGATAGTATAAATATTGCATGACATCAACTGGAGACATCAGCGGTAGATTTTTTTCGGATAAAAGCACATTGGCTGCTGCCATAGCGGCCAATATTTGTGCTCCGTAGGGCACTATGCCCTGGATAAAACAGGAAACCGTATCCAAAATACTCGCCACCCGGCTGCCCTCCAATTGGTTCTTATCGGAAATTTCCTTGGCAATAGGCCCCACGATAACGATGGTAATGGTATTGTTGGCAATGGCTAAATTGACCAAGGATACCAGAAAGGCAATACCTAGCTCAGCAGCCCTTTTAGAATTGATTCTTTTGGTGACCATGTTCAATAAAAATTCAATACCACCTTTCATCCGGATAATACCCACTACCCCACCGATGATCAAGCATAATATACTCAGTTCGAACATCCCTGCAAAACCATCGTTAATAGATTTTAAAAATCCTAAGAAATCAATGGATTGGGTAAAGAAACCAATCAAGCCGGCGGACACAATGCCAATGCCTAGGGTCCAGATCACATTGACCCCTAGTAATGCCAATACAAAAACCAATACATACGGTACTATTTTGACGAGTTCAAATGAACCGACTTTGATATCTTCAGCATCTGCCAACATTTGCCAACCCATCACACTGTAAATAATAAAAACAAGGATAGCCACAGGTAATACCATTCGGAAATTTACCTTAAATTTCTCCTTCATGCCTATTCCTTGGGTCCGGGTTGCGGCAATGGTCGTATCAGAAATAAAGGAAAGGTTATCCCCAAACATGGCCCCTCCAATAACTGCGGCCAAGGCGATAGCCATAATCCCTTGGATGTTGTTTTCCAATCCTACGGCAATGGGTGCCAAAGCCACGATGGTTCCAACAGAAGTTCCTAAAGAAGTGGAAATAAAACAGGAAACCAGAAACAAACCGGCAATCACAAATTGCGGCGGAACGTAAGTAAGCGCAAAATTGATGGTAGATGATATGGCACCGATATTCTTGGAGACTTCACCAAAAGCGCCTGCCAATAAGAAAATCAAGATCATGATCAGGATGTTCTCATTTCCTGCTCCCTGGGCAAAACCCTTCAATTTTTCTTGGAATGTGATCTTAGGGAATTGGAAAAATGCTACAAATAATGCCAATACAAAAACGACCAAAACGGGTAATGCATAAAAATCACCCAATATATAAGAGCCTGCAAAATAGATTACTACAAAAAACAATAAAGGTAGTAAGGCCCAAAATCTGCCTTCTTTCATAAGCCTAGATTAATATTTACGTGGTTCAAAAGTAGCACATTATCATCAGAATCTATAAATCCATATTTAATTTTAATTAATTATTATTTCATTGGTAAAAAAATATATGTAACTTTAAGAACATCACCATTTTAAACTTAATGATAAACTAACATGAAAAGGACACCCTTGACCACTTTAGTACTCTTACTAGTTGTGGCTTTCGTTCTCGTATTTGCAACAACTTGCTTTGGTATACGTTAAGTCATTTTAAAACAGTAAAGGGGCTATTTCCATTGAAATAGCCCCTTTATTTATATCCTAAATTCAGATAGCTGATTGAACTAATAAGTGTCTTTTATTTTTTTTCATTGTTTTCTTCCCAGAAGTCAGCATTCTTGAGTCCAATAGCTTTTGGATCAAAAGTTGGATCTTCGATCCCGCGCTTGCGCTGTTCTTTATAGTCCTTCCATACCTTCATGGCAATTTTACTCATTAATAAAATAGCGATTATATTGACCCAAGCCATCAATCCCACACCCACATCACCTATCGCCCAAGCCGTATCAGCTTTACGGATAGTACCAAAATAAACCGTAGAAAGAAATACAACCTTGAAAAGTAATCCAACAATCTTTTTGGCTCTTTCATTTTTGATCAAGTAGGCAATATTGGTATCTGCATAATAGAAATACGCCATAATGGTGGTAAAAGCAAAGAAAAATAAAGCGATAGCTACAAATTCATTTCCAAAACCAGGAAAATGGTGGGAAATAGCGGCCTGCGTAAATCCATTATAATCTACTCCTGGAAGATTTTCAGTAATAAATGTAGTTGCTTTACCTGCCGCATCAACTTCTGTTACATTATACATCCCAGTGAACAGGATCATCAAAGCGGTAGCTGTACAAACAAATAACGTATCTACATAAACAGAAAATGCTTGGACAAGTCCTTGTTGTGCAGGATGGTTAACCTCTGCTGCTGCAGCAGCATGAGGAGCAGTACCCTGACCTGCTTCGTTTGAATATATCCCCCTTTTTACCCCCCAAGCAATCGCCATTCCTATAATTCCACCAAAAGTAGCATCCACACTAAATGCCGATCGGAAGATCAAGGAAAACACCTCTGGGATCTGTTGGTAATTCATTCCGATGATGATCAAGGTCATTAGGATATACCCTCCTGCCATAAATGGGACCACATATTCAGCTACAGTCCCCAATCGCTTAACACCTCCAAAAATGATGAGTACCAAAAGTATCACAATGCCAATACCGGTGTAATTGGTCGGAATTTCAAAGGCATTAAATGCGGATGATGCAATGGCATTACTTTGAACACCAGGCAATAATAACCCAGCACTGATTACGGTCAACACCGCAAATAGAATAGCATACCATTTAACACCTAATCCTTTTTCAATATAATAAGCCGGACCACCACGGAATTCGTTCCCTTCCTTCCGTTTATATAACTGCCCAAGCATTGCTTCCACAAAAGCAGAAGCAGATCCTAAAAAGGCAATAATCCACATCCAAAAAATCGCGCCCGGTCCTCCATAAAAGATCGCTGTTGCTACCCCGATAATATTTCCGGTACCCACACGACCGGATATGGCCAATGCAAACGCCTGAAACGAGGAAATCCCTTCATCAGATTTCTTTTTGGCAAATAAAAGCCGAAGCATATCCTTGAGGTAGGTTACTTGAAGAAAGCCGGTTCGGATTGAAAAATAAAGCCCTGTAATTAAACAAAGACCTATAAAGACTTCACTCCAGACTAGTCCGGAGAAGGTTGAAATAAAATTATCCATTAATTTGGTTTATTGAGTTATTTATCATAAAACATTGTAAAGAAACTAATTTTTTGAGAAATCATCGGCAAAAATCATTTTTTTTAATTTTATCATACTTTTATTCCATATTTGAGTGCGGAATCTATTCAAGTTAATTACACTAACACGAACCCGATTGATTATGCCTACACTAACTTTGCATCGAATTAAAATTCTTCTGCCTTTTATGTTAACAATTGGGCTGCTTTCCTCTTGCCGAAGCATGAAAAATTTGGAGATTAAGGATTTGCTTCAACATAGCAACTGTAACCAGCAGAACATCTATCAATATAGTTTGGATAGCCTTCCTATTCCCTTACATGAACGCGTGATATCACCATTGCTAAAGGATCGACTGTCTTTCAACAATCTGAACATGGCAAACGCCATTGGCATCCTGAATACCATTACCCGGTATGCTGAATTGCGAGCGAACCCAAAAAGCAAGGAAGATCTGCAATATCGAGTGGAGATTTTGGAACTTAAACAGGAAATCGATCATAAGATCAATATGTCTTCTCTGGAGATTTCAGCTATTTCCTCGGAAATGGATTGTGAAGAGGAGCGCACCAGCCAGATTGCAAATTACCTGATCGGAAGGAGTAATGAACGGGAATCGAAACTGACCATCAGTGCGATTGTGGTGGGCGCCTTAGGCGCCATTTTAACGGAAGGGATCATCAAAAATGACAAAGCCAGTTCCGTTGTGGGCATCAGTACGGGTTTGGCAGAAGCTACTTTTGGGGTGATGATGTTGATGAACGATGAATCCATAGAATTCCATCATAAACGGAATGCATTAAAGGATATCTGGTTTGGCTCGCCCGTTTCCCAGAACTTCCCTCCTGCAGTATGGTATTACCTAAATTATAAGAGCCCAGAAAATGGTTTAAATAATTCCTTGCGTGAGCAGATTGTTCAAAAATGGACGAGTTTTGGGCAGATCAACAAGAAGCCGGAACAGGAACTATTGGATTTGTATTTTGGTACGGGCGGAAAATATAGCAGTGAGCAACTGGAAAACCGTGCGGATATGTATGATCAATTAGAATCAAACATCAATCTGATGAAGCAAGATCTGAAAGCCCTTTCCTTGGAATTGGAGAAAATCTAGGCCAAATTCCCAGCTAGGAATACTGTTCTAATTATCAAGAAATAACCGTATCTTTGCGCCATGATTAATGTATCGAATCTATCCCTTCGTTATGGAAAACGTATTCTATTCGAAGATGTCAACTTAAAATTCACTCCAGGAAATTGTTATGGTATTATCGGCGCTAATGGTGCTGGAAAATCCACGTTCCTAAAGATCATTTCTGGTGAGGTAGACCCTACCTCCGGTTCAGTTGCATTCACCCCAGGTGAGCGTATGTCTGTATTAAACCAGAACCACTATGCTTTTGATGAATTCACCGTCATTCAAACCGTATTGATGGGTAACCAGGATCTATACAAAATCATGCAGGAGAAAGATGCCATCTATATGAAGGAAGATTTTTCGGATGCAGATGGAGAACGTGCTGGAGAATTAGAAAGCTTATTTGCCGAGATGGATGGTTGGAATGCGGAAAGTAATGCCGCTACTCTATTGAGCAATTTGGGAATCAAAGAAGAGCAACACTATAAATTGGTTAAGGAATTGGATGGTAATGAAAAAGTAAGGGTATTATTGGCCCAAGCTTTATTCGGAAAACCGGATATCCTGATCCTGGATGAGCCTACCAACGACTTGGACATCAACACCATTGCTTGGTTGGAGGATTTCTTGGCAAGCTATGAAGCGATTGTCTTGGTTGTTTCCCACGACCGTCACTTTTTGGATGCTGTATGTACGCATATTGTGGATATTGACTTCGGAAAAATGTCCATCTACACAGGTAACTATACCTTCTGGTACGAGTCTTCTCAATTAGCACTTAAACAACGTGCTGATCAGAATAAGAAAATGGAAGATAAGGTGAAGGAACTTCAGGAATTTATCCGTCGTTTCTCGGCCAATGCTTCCAAATCCAAACAGGCTACTTCCCGTAAAAAGGCGTTGGATAAAATCAATTTGGATGAGATCAAGCCTTCGAACAGAAAGTATCCAGCGATCATGTTCAACTTGATGGACCGTGAACCGGGAGATCAGATTCTGAACGTGGAAAACCTTGGTAAAACAGTGAATGGTGAAGTTTACTTCAAAAACATCAGCTTTATGATCAATAAAGGGGATAAGATTGCTGTACTTGCTGAGAATAACTTAGTTACTTCTGCCTTTTATGATATTCTTGCCGGAAGAGATAAGGATTACGTTGGGGAATTTAAATGGGGTATCACGATTACACCTGCGGATATGCCGATTGAAAACGCTGCTTTCTTTGAAGGCCGCGAAGAAAATTTGGTAGATTGGTTAAGGGATTATACCACTAAACCGGATGCGGATGAGCAATTTATCCGTGGATTCTTAGGGAAGATGTTGTTCTCTGGCGAAGAGGTATTGAAGAAATGTTCAGTACTGTCGGGAGGAGAGAAAATGCGTTGTATGTTCTCCAGGATGATGTTGCAGGGTGCAAACTTCTTGATCTTTGATGAGCCGACCAACCACTTGGATCTGGAGTCTATTACCGCATTGAATAATGGTATGAATGATTTCAGAGGATCGATGTTGTTTACTTCACGAGATCATGAGTTGACGCAGACTGTAGCGAACAGGATTATTGAATTGACGCCTAATGGAATTATTGATAAGTTGATGACTTATGATGAGTATATAAACTCGGAAGCTGTAAAAGCCCAAAGAGAGGAAATGTATAGGTAGGTAAACTGGTATTGCGTCATTGCGAAATATGCTTCATTGCGAGGACGAGTTTGCGTCATTGCGAGGAGGCACGACGAAGCAATCTTTAGCCATGTCATGGTGAGCGTAGTCGAACCATCTGTTCGTTTGTACCCGTACAGATCCTTCGACTACGCTCAGGATGACAAAAAAAAGAAAGGATGACATTAAAGAAAGATTGCTTCGTTCCTCGCAATGACGTTTTAGGTTCCTCTGACGTAAAAAAACTTTACCCCTTCCCTTCCAACTCCGCGATCAACTTTTTCTTCACTTCCTTCAAAGCAAAATCTTTTGCTTCCGCATAGGAAATCCCATAGATCCTTTCTTCAGGATGCAGATCAGCAGGAAACCTAACCAACAATTTATCATAATAATCATCCAAGGCTTCCCGAATTGGCATTTCATACGACAACCTCAACTGAAACCTCCTGATCAACGCAGAATCAATAATATCCACATGATTACTTGCAGCAATCAACACACAATCCTCCGGAAAATAATCAATCAATTGAATCAAGGTATTCACCAATCTACGCATCTCCCCTACATCATTCTCATCCTCGCCCCTAGCCTTACCAATCTGATCAAACTCATCCAAAAACAAAACGGCTTTATCCCTTCCAGCACGATCAAAAACCTGCTTTAAATGCTGCGAGGTCTCACCAATCCTGGCATTGATCACATTACTTAAATTCAAGATAATCAAGGGTTTTCCCAAGGCTTTTGCAATACCTTTGGCACTAGTCGTCTTGCCACATCCCGAACTACCAAACAACAATATTTTATTGCTTACAGGTAATCCATAGCGACTTAATTCCTCCACATAAAGATTTTCCTTAATCAATTGATTAATACTCTCCCGATTGCTTTCACTCAAGAACACATCCTGAATATCAATCGCCTCCTTATCCTTAATAATTAAATCCTGTATATGCATGGTTCAAAACTATGAATGCCAAAGGTACATAATTTAATTCTTCACCATCATCCGATTATCACTGGAATTCCTATCGATCAAAATGTTATTCGGATCAACGCCCACTTCAATCGGCTTTTGATCCAAGATCAATTTCACCTTATTATTGATCTTATCAATCTTCACTTTCTTCGAATAGATCGGATTATCTTCCATCTTCTTGGAAGCTTTCCCCTCTTTCTTATCCCCATAAACCGCAATCTCCACGTAATCCTGCAAAGGCAATGACTTAATTTCCTCTTTTCCATCTTTCCCTTTCAGCATCGTACCTTTCACATCCTCAAAGACCTCCTTCCCTTTCGGGTCGGTTCTATATTTGGATACCTGGAAATCCATGGTCAACTCGTATTTACCATTTTTAAGATCCTTTACGGTCACATCATTGACTTTATTATCATAAAGCGTGATGGTTTCGAACATATCCTTGATGAGGTATTGCAAAGAATCTGGCGTATGCTGTCTCAATAGACCAACAAATTCCAACGAAGTAGTATATGGCGGGTTTTGAAAGGCCGTCCTGTTCAAGTATTCTTTCAAAAAGTTATTGAATGGCTTCTCCCCGAGGTATTCACTCATGGCATACATCACCACAGAACCCTTGTTATAGTGGATATAACCTTGGTTTTCATTGAACATCAATGGATTTTCCCCTAAGTGCTCTGCTGCTCTACCTTGAAGGTATGAATCCAAGGCATCTTTCAAGTACCTACGCATCTGTCCCTTCCCATACGTTTGCTCCAACACCTTTAACGAGCTATATTCTGATAGGGATTCCGACATCATGGTTGCCCCTTTTACCTGTGCACCTATCACTTGATGCGCCCACCATTGGTGTGCAAATTCATGCGCAGTAACCGAATACGGATAATCGACCGCATCCTCCTTGCTTTCATCGATTTTTGCAATAAAACCGATGGCTTCCGAAAAAGGAACTGTATTGGCGAATGCCTGAGCAAAAGTACCCATAGTTTTAGGGAACTCGATCACACGCATTTGATTGAACTGATAAGGACTATAGTTAGCTTCATAATAATCCAAGGATTTTTTCATGGAAGCCATCATGCGATCCAAGTTGAAATCGTGGAATGCATGGTAATAAATCTCCAAATCCTTGCCTTTATACTTCTCCTTCTTAACGTTGAATTTAGCAGAAATGAATGCATAGAAATTGAGGATTGGTGCATCCATTTTATAATGGAAATAACGCTTCCCATCTTTTTCCCATTCCTTTTGCAGGTATCCAGGTGCAATGGCAATCTGATCGGTATTGGTGCTCAATATCGCTTCAAAATTGATCCAATCGGCATCTTGGCTGATGTAATTATTCCCTAATTTACTGCTGTCTCTAGGATCCGCCATGCGATCCTTTGGAGGCAATCCATATTTAGCACGAACATCGTTGTTCTCAACCTCCGCCATATGCACATAAGTAAGCGAAGGGAAGATACTATTATTGAAAAAGGTACCATTTCGAATCACTTCTGAACGATCATCGAGAAAAGTATGTGGCTTATTCTTGATCTGATAAACCACCTCCATGCTATCACCCGGCATCAATGGTTGAGCAAGTTTATAAAGTCGCACATGGAGTACACTATCGTTCAGGACTTCTTGGGCATTGTTCTTAAAACGAATATCTGTAAGCAGATCACCTTCGGAATAATTCAGGAAAATCGAGTCGATAGCATGATCGGTTTTATTCTGGTAGGTAAAACGCCCATTGATGAACAAGTTTCTGTTTTTGGGATCCATATCCACCTCCACAAACACACCCGTCAACCGAGGAGCAGCCATTAAACTGTATTTTTTGTATTTCTTCTCGTAATCTACCCGCTGCAGTTCATAATCTTTGGAGGAAAGAAAAGGTTCCGCTATATTATTATGGTGATAAATCGCATAACCTAACCCCACAAAAGCAACTAAACTAATCAACATAGGGATAGCAATGGCTGGTTTAAAGCGGTTCATCGCTAAAGCAAACTTTTCTTTGATACCCGAAACAATACCTCTTCGCCAGAATATCAAGGTGATGGCAAACAAGACAAGCCCTAACAACATCCAATATAATCGATAATATAGGAAAGGTCTAAGATTTCCATAACCATTCATATCTGAATAGTCAAATCCCGGATCGGCATTAAAAATAAATATACGTTGCTCTACGCCGATCTGAGGTAAAAATGGCGCACCAATAATCACAAAAAGGCAGATGATAAATCCGATAAAATAGTTCTTAAAGAAGCTATGGACAAAAAGTGCAAAAAGGATCAGAAAAATAAAGGACAAACTGCCCAACACATAGATTTCATAAAGGTAGTGCCCGATTTCGAAATGATAATATCCTTGATAGATCTGATAGATCAAACCATTCAATAAACTGACGGTAAAAACAGTAAGTACCATTTTGTACAAAGCCAAAGCCTTTGAAAGGAGCTGTACCCAGTTTGGTACCGAAGTAGCATCCAACAACAGGTTCATATTCGCTTGTCTGGAACGTTGGATCAACATACCGGCAAATAGCATCACCATGATCAACAAGAAGAACTGGTACATGCCGGACATGGTTTGCAACATCTGCCAAGTAACCGGATAAGTCGTGGTTCCATACAATTGTCCACTGATGCTCAAGGCCATCAATACGAACAAAAAGGCAAATGCCATGAGGATATAAAAAGTCCAATTCCGAATCAAGAACTTATAATCGATATGTGAAATCCGCCAACTTAACTTCAGGTTATCCCAGAAACCATGGTTATAAGTAACCTTAGGAAGATTGATCGTAATGATACTTCCGAAATTATCTTTTACGGTTCTAATTCCCTCTTTTGCACGTTTGAACGTAAAGGCCGATTGGGAAAAACTGAAGGTTTTATAGACAAAAGTTAAGATGATCAAAGCTACCCCCATCCAGATCAATCGGTTATAAAGCAGGACACCTTTGATTGGCAAGAGGTTGACATTTCGCTCATTCACACTCCAATATTTGGTATAATACTGAATCGGTTCAAAACCAAAAGGATCCAGTAGGGCCACCATATACCGATTGTCCACATCGCGCGTATAGATATCCAACAAGCTTTGAAGCAATAAGAGGATCAATACGGCAATAAACCCTACATAGATACTCCTTGTAAAAGTGACCAAGGCGAAGATGATACTGCCAAACAACAGAAAATTCGGGAATATGGTCGCAAAAAATCCTTCTACATAAGCCCTAAAATTGTTAGGTCCCAATAATTGAGCATTAATATTAGGGAAAAATTGAGCAGCATAATAACCTAAGGCACATAATAGGGCTATGATGGTCACCATGACCAAAGAGCTCAGGAATTTTGCCGATAAGTAGGTGGGTTTATTTAAAGGATAAGAAAATAAAAGGGTATGCACATTGTACATGTAATCCCTGGCCACCGATGCGCCAACAATGGTAGGCAACAGAAAGTAGATCAATGTGGCAAATGAATTAAAAAATGCCGCAATACTTAAAGGTGCATTGATATAAATTGGATTGGTTGTGGTGGAAGTAACACCATCAAAAGCTCCCAAGTTGGATAAAGAGGTAAACAAAGCCAATCCAAAATAAATGGCACAATAGACATAAAACACAGGTTGCTTCAACCAACGCTTTATTTCAAAGAAGAATATGGTACTAAACATGAACGATATCCTGCTTTAATGCAACAAAATAAACATCTTCCAAAATAGGCGTAGCCGGCTCGAAGGATTCATCCGGTCGAACATCATGGTAGACACGAATATTTAAGGTATTATCCTGGTTATAATTCGAGGAGATAATATTATGGATGCTATTCTGGGTTTCAAAATCAGCACGTTCGATTCTTTTCTTCCATATTTTATCCTGAAGATGGGTGGTGCCTTCCACAGAAGAACCACGGAAAAGTACTTTTCCCCCATTCATGATGGCCAATTCATGGCACAACTCCCGTACATCATCTACGATATGGGTAGAGAAGATGACGGTATGCTCAGCACCTATCTCACGCAGCACATTCAAAAAACGATGACGTTCTGCAGGATCCAGACCCGCAGTAGGCTCATCCACGATAATCAATTTAGGATTGTTCAACAACATCTGGGCAATTCCGAAACGTTGTTTCATACCTCCTGAATACCCGCTTACGCTCTTATTTCGGAATGCGGCAAGATTGGTGATCTCCAATACCTCGGAAACTATCTTCTTTCTATCCTGACGGTTGCTGATGCCTTTAAGGTTGGCAAAATAATCCAAAAGGTCTTCTGCAGAAAGGTTGGGATATACACCAAATTCCTGCGGAAGATACCCTAAAACTCTTCTTAATGCATTTTTTTCTTTTAGAACATTGATATCGCCGAATTGGATTTCGCCTGAATCTGGAGATTGCAAAGTGGCGATTGTCCGCATCAAGGATGATTTTCCGGCTCCGTTTGGTCCTAAAAGTCCGAACATGCCTGGGCCGATGTTCAGATTGACATTATCTAAAGCCTTAACACCATTATTATAGGTTTTTGTAAGGTTGCTGATCGTTAATTCCATAATTTATTTACTTAGTTTATAATTAGTCGTTGAAATAATGATTTCGTAACAGAAAATTATGAAATAAAAAAGGAGCGACCAAATGGTTCGCTCCTTAAGAGATTTTCTATTGTTGTTGAATATCTTTTATTTTTTATAATATTTCATCGCTTCAGGGATTAGTGATTGCAACTGATTGATACGACGGGCATCACTCGGGTGAGTACTTAACCACTCTGGAGGTGATCCGGTTTTACCGGCCGCCATTCTTTCCCAGAATTTAACAGACTCCCGTGGATCATATCCGGCCATGGCCATCAAGATCAATCCAGCTCTATCAGCTGCCAACTCATCCTTACGGGAGAAGCTTAATGAACCGATCTGGTAGCCAACACCATACAATTGGTTGATGATACCTAAATATTTGTTATCCGACATGGCACCAGCAGCACCCAATACCTGTGCGCCCAATTGAGCTGCCATTGCATTGGATACTTGGGCAACGGAATGTTCTTCGATCGCATGTGCAATCTCATGACCCATTACCGTAGCTAGACCAACATCATTTTGTGCGATAGGTAAGATACCTGTATAAACCGCAACTTTACCACCTGGCATACACCAAGCATTCACATCATCACTCTGCACTAAGTTAAATTCCCAGTTGAAATCGAATTGGTCTGCGAGACCTCTTTCCTGCAAATATTTGTTCGCTGCCGCAGCGATGTTATTTCCCACACGTTTTACCTGTGTTGCAGCGGATGTTCCTGTTACTACCTTAGATCCATTTTTGCTTAAAAAATCCTTGTATGCTAAAGCAGCCTGTTCGTTCACAGCTTTTGGATCCACCAATTTCAGGTATTTTCGACCTGTAATTGCCGATGTAGCACATCCCACCAACGAGACTCCCAAAAGGAACATGCTTGTGTATTTAAAAACCCTCTTCATAATATGTTGATTTAGTTTATCAATAGTTTTTCAATCATTTTGAAATACTTAACAAATCTTGTACCCAAAATGTTTAAACTTTTGATTTTTTCTTGAACAAGTAAATTTTAGACTCATGCCCTTTGAGTAGGCGTTCAATGTTTTTTTGATGGGTGACCAGGATCAAGGCACAGATAGCAATGCCATATAAAAGAATGGAAGGTACCGTTGTCTTAAAAATGAAAGCAATGCTGAATGGAAAGGTGAAACCCGCCATAATAGAACTTAATGATACATAATGGGTAACAAAAAGAACGATTAGGAACACCGAAACACACATTAAAGCGGCCGGCCAATGGATAGCCAGGACCATTCCGAATAGAGTAGCCACTCCTTTTCCACCTCTGAATCCTGCAAATATGGGAAACAAATGCCCTAATACGGCGATAACACCTAAGGCTAATTGGATATTGACAAATTGTGGGGCATCATGGTTGCCCACTAAAGAACTATCTAATAAAAATGGGAGATTGGTGGCTGTCCACCCCTTTAAGATATCGACAAACATCACAATGGATCCTGCCTTTTTACCTAAAACTCGGAATGTATTTGTTGCACCGGCATTACCACTACCATACTCCCGAACATCAACCCCATAAAATGCCTGCCCAAACCATACAGCCGTGGGAATAGAACCAAATAAATAAGCTAATATGACGATTCCTACCAGGTAAAATGATATCATATCCAGCAATTTACTAAATAAGTTTAGCTTTTAGACTTAAATCCAGGCTTTTAACAGAATGTGTCAAAGCACCCACCGAGACATAGTCAACCCCAGCTTTGGCATAGGCCGCAATGGTGTTCAAGGTAATACCACCAGAAGCTTCAGTAACCAATCGACCAGCAACTAGTTCTACCGCTTCACGCACCTGATCTGGAGAAAAGTTATCGAACATGACGCGATCTACTTTTTCCAGGTTCAAAACTTCTTTTAATTCCTCAAAATTGCGAACTTCTACCTCGATAGGTATGCTTAGGTTATTTTCTTTTTTATAGGCAAATGCGCCATTTACAGCTTGTGTGATTCCACCTGCGTAATCCACATGATTATCTTTGATCAGGATCATATCGTATAGACCAAAACGGTGGTTCACCCCGCCCCCGATCACTACGGCACGTTTTTCTAAAAATCTTAATAAGGGAGTGGTTTTGCGGGTATCCAAGACTTTGCAGTTTGTGCCTGCGATAGCTTGCACATATTTTGAGGTCTCCGTGGCAATACCCGACATGCGTTGCATGATGTTTAATACCAAGCGCTCACCTTTTAAAATATCATGGATCTTGCCTTTTAAACGGAAAGCGATTTCACCATACTTGACAGCAGTACCATCTTGGATTAATTTTTCAAATTGAATGGAAGGATCTAAATAGTGAAAGATTTCCTCGGCAATATCAACACCTGCCAATATCCCCTCTTCTTTGACCAATAATTGGGCTTCTCCTAATTGAGAGTCATCAATTGTAGATAAGGTTGTAAAATCGCCATTCCCCACATCTTCAATAAATGCTTCTTTTACAAATTGTAATAGCTTTTCTTTGAATTCTCTATCCATTTAGCAACATAAAATTAAGCGAAGATGAATAAAATTAAATTTATATGGAAACTAAAAGCTAATAAAATTAAACATTATTCTATTCGAAGCTCAGTAATAAGGGATTCCCCATTGTGCTGGTTAAACTTCAGAAAGATTCGGTATGTACCAGAATTAGCTTTTAAGTTATAAACAATATAAAAACTCGAATTGTTACGGTTAGTGTGCTGCAGTTGTTTGATTTCGGAAGTCTTGTTGGACCGGAAATAATCGCTCAATAAGAGCTCGGCTTGGAATTTCGTGTATTGACCAGAGTCATTCTTGATGGAAACAGCGACGTTCTGCCCAAAAAAATTGGCTATTGCTTTCGCGTTATTCGTCTTAAATGCCTCTGCGATCTGCCCACTCAGATTGCTCTGCCAGAATGTGAAAGACATTAGGGGCAAGATTAAAAGCACTACAATAACTCGCAAGAACTTAAAAGAAAACCTGTTTAAAATTCGTATCATGATTGACTTGGTGCACAAAACACGCGCTAACTAGCAAATAAAAATTCAATTAATTTCCAAAAAATCAAATTTTTCGCAACCAAAACTATGCCAAGGCATAATATTTCAAGTATATTTGTGTAATGAGTTCTGAAAATAGTAAAGTAGCTTTAATAATCCTGGATGGATTGGGCTACGGAAAAAACGATCAATCAAACGCAGTATTAGCTGCAAGTACCCCATTTTTAGATCACTTACTTTCAACCTACCCTAACTCAAAACTGGAAGCATCAGGCGAAGCTGTGGGCTTGCCTGCTGGTCAGATGGGTAATTCTGAGGTAGGACATATGAATCTAGGTGCAGGTCGTATTGTTTACCAAGAATTAGGAAGGATCAACAAAGCTGCTCGGGAAGGTTTTTTTATGGAAGACCCTACGATACAGGCTGCCTTTGAATATGCAAAAACAAGTCAATCCAATATACATTTTATCGGTTTACTTTCAGATGGTGGTGTGCATGCACATATTGACCATTTAAAGGCTTTATGTGATGCCGCACAGGCAGCACAGTTTGGAAATGACCAGGTCTTTATCCATGCGTTTTTAGATGGACGGGATACGGATCCAAACGGAGGTGTTGGCTATGTTCGTGATCTACAGAACCACTTAACGCATTCGGTTGGAACCATTGCTTCTGCTATAGGACGTTATTACGCCATGGATAGGGATAACCGTTGGGAAAGGGTGAAAGAAGCCTATGATCTATTGACCAGAGGTTTTGGAACTCCTTCCACAGATCTTATTGCTTCGATCGAATCTTCATATCAACAGGAAATCACAGACGAATTCTTGAAACCGATCGTTATGGTGAATGCCGATGGTACACCTAAAGCGGTGATTAAGGATGGTGATGTGGTGATCTGTTTTAACTTCCGTACCGATCGTGGTCGAGAAATCACTCAGGCATTAACGCAGACTTCTTTCCCAGAATATGCAATGCATCCTTTGTCCTTATATTATGTGACCATGACCTCCTACGATGATACCTTCAACGGAGTACATGTTATTTTCCATAAGGACAATCTCACCCAGACCTTGGGCGAGACATTGGCATTGAATCAAAAGACTCAAGTACGGATCGCAGAAACAGAAAAATATCCGCATGTTACCTTCTTCTTCTCCGGAGGAAGGGAAGAACAATTCCCTGGTGAGCATCGTTTATTGGTACCATCTCCAAAGGTGGCCACTTATGATTTACAACCGGAGATGAGTGCTTACGGAATTACCGATGCAATCTGTAAGGATATGGTCGAGAATGCACCTGATTTTATCTGTCTGAATTTTGCTAATCCGGACATGGTTGGACATACAGGTGTTTTTGAGGCGGTGGTAAAAGCTGTGGAAACTGTTGATGCTTGTACAAGGAAAGTTGTGGAAACGGGATTGGAGAATGGTTATTCATTCATTATCCTGGCGGATCATGGAAATTCGGAATTTATGGTTAATGAGGATGGTTCGGTAAATACAGCGCATACAACAAATCTGGTTCCTTGTGTTTTGATAGATAAAACCTATAAACATATTAAGGATGGAAAATTAGGTGATATTGCTCCTACTGTATTGCGTTTATTGAATGTTCCGATTCCAACTGAAATGACTGGTGATGTCTTGGTTTATTAAAATATGTTATGGTGTAGTGGCTGTTGGGCTGCTTGGAATGCTGATGGCCTGTTCAGATCCTGCTACAAAAGATAATGGAAATTCGGAAAAGGTGCTGTATTTCGATCTACCCTCCTATTTCCAGAAAGAAATTGATTCGTTGAAGAAGTTGGATCCGATGGTGGACAAAACGGTGGCAAAGGATGAGCAGGAGGAAACCAAGAAATTGAAGATCAAGGATTGGGAAGCTGAATTTGCAAGCTTTAAGAATATTGATTTGAATAAATCGGCATATGCGGATTTTATTCAGGTTGATTCTAGTGATAATCTATTGGAATATAGTTTTAATGATCCTAAATCAGATCTTTCATGTGTGAGGATTGAACTTGATGGAACGGGTAATCCTAAGGTTATTACGGTTCAAAGGGATGTAAAGAATAATTTGTATCATACATCAGAGTTTTTGATGTATGAGAAAGGGAAGTATTATATCGTGGAGAAAAACCAGGATGTGAAGGTAATGGGCGCGAATAAGTATAAGGTGCAAGGGCACTTTGGTTCTTAGGGGCTCAGTCAATACATCCTGTACGTCATTGCGAGGAACGAAGCAATCTTTCCGTCATTGCGCCCCACTCGCGTCATTGCGCCCCACTCGCGTCATTGCGACCCACTCCGTCATTGCGAGGAACGAAGCAATCTTTAGACTTTTTCATCCTGAGCGCAGTCGAAGGATCTGTACGGTTACTAATGAACAGATGCTTCGACGATGCTCAGCATGACATGCGGGAAGATTGCTTCCTCGTACCTCCTCGCAATGACGTATTCGGCCGCGTTTACTCTTCCTGATACCTCACCAATGAAATCACATTTTCACTAAATCGGCTCAATCTTCCTGCGCTATTTAAAAAATCCAAACTAATCACAAAACAATAGGCGGCAATCTCCCCGCCCAATTTCTCAATAAGCTTACTTGCAGCCACTACTGTCCCACCAGTCGCCAACAGATCATCATGCACCAACACCTTTGTCCCAGGCAAAAAAGCATCCTCATGCATTTCAATAGTTGCCTGTCCATATTCCAGCTTATAAGATTCTGAAATACAATGAAACGGCAACTTTCCTTGCTTCCGAATAGGAATAAACGGTTTATTGAGCTTTTGCGCCAGCAAAAAACCAAAAAGAAAACCACGGCTCTCAATTCCTGCAATCACATCAAACTCAACATCCTTTAGCCCATCCGCAAAAGCCTCTACAGCTTCCGCCACTATTTCTGGATGCTGCAAAAGCGGAGTAATATCCTTAAATACAATACCCGGTTTTGGAAAATCATGGATATCCCTAATAATGGTTTTTAATTTTTCTTCGATCATAAATCCCTAGCAAAATCTAAATATGGCTCAATTTTACGCAAAAAATCCAGATCAAGAATAAGAATATTCCCTAAATCTTCAATTTTCTCGAATGGCCCGTGCTGTATCCTATAATTCACAATGGTCCTTGCTTTCTTATATCGGATATAGGGATGCTTTGCCAATGAATCAATTCCGATTCTATTGATGAAAATTTTATCATAAGCCAAAGGCTGATCAAGCAATTGTTCTTCAATCTTCTGAAATAACTCAGGCGTCATTCCATAATCCTCCATCAATTGTTCCTTTTTATGAAATCCACCAAGGGCATTCCGAAATTTAACAATCCGACTGGAGAAAACCGGACCTATTCCGCGAACCTGCATCCAACCCGTAGTATCAGCTTCATTAAGACTGATTTTATAAAGCGGTTCTTTTTTACGAACAAAGGAATACTCCTCTTGAGATCCTGAACTCGGTTTTTGATGAAAACCACCACTCCCTATTTCTTCCTCAGCAATCCGAACAAAAGGAAGCAATTCCTTAAATTTTGATTCCGAAATAGAATACATCCTGGAAAGATCTTCCACTTTCCGAAATCTCCCACCCTTTTTTCTGTAATTGATAATTACTTTAGCTTGATCTGGACTTAAACCCAGCTTTACCCAGCCTTCTTTTGACAAATGATTAGGATCAAAAAAGAAATAATGAGGTATCATTTTTTTTCCAAACCCCTCCTTGGATGGTTCAAAGTCTTTATTCAAAGAATCAGAATAATTATGGAATTGATCCTCCTTATCCATATATCCCAAACCATCATCTGCAAAATCACCCCTTTCATCTTTTGACTCTTCTGAAAAAACCAAGGTATAGCTTAGACTTTCAGGAGACCTCCAAAAAGGCATCATCATCTTCAAAACGATCAAAAAAAGCAACAATACCAATAAAACAAAAATCCCCTTTTGCTCCTTCTGATTTAATTGGAAATAATCGATCAAGCGTTTCATTTGGTCAATAGTTTTGGTTCTAAACAAATCATGATTAAATTTGGGGCAAATTATCGAAGACCACAACATGCATTTTGTCCGTCCTATATTTTTTCTTAAATACCTTTATTCCAAAGCGATTTGGAGAAAAAGTAAACGAGAAAATAATATTTATTTAACCTTTGATGATGGACCTATCCCTGAAATAACAACTTGGATTTTAGACGTTCTAAAAGAAAAAGGAGTTAAGGCGACTTTTTTCTGTGTGGGAGATAATATCCGAAAAAATCCTGCCATTTATCAGCGATTACTTGATGAAGGTCATGCTGTTGGAAATCATACCTACAACCATAAGAAAGGTTGGGAAACTCCATTGGAAGAATACCTGGAAAATGTAGCGTCCTGCCAAGAGTTGACAAAAACCAAACTCTTTAGGCCTCCATACGGAAGAATTACCCAGAAGCAGTTGAATGTCCTTGCAAAAGATTATCAAATTATCATGTGGGATGTACTTACAGGCGATTACGATAAAAGGATCAGTCCAGAAAGATGTTTATACAACGCGACAACCTATGTCCGCAAGGGTAGCATTATTGTATTTCATGATAATATCAAAGCCATAGAAAATGTCCGTTATGCTCTTCCCAAAACCATCGATCACCTTTTGGAAAAAGGATTTAAATTCAGCCACTTCTAAAATCTTAGATCTACTTAAGAAAGGATTATTCTAAATCATCATCGTCCGCATCGGCGATGGTCACGGTATAATCCCGCACATTTGATATCCCAAAATATCCCAATGCTCCATTGCTGATGTTGCCTGTTGGATTGCCGGGTGCTGCACTGCCAGGATTGGTCAGCTGGTATTCATTCCAATAGGTATACAGCTCTTTGGAAACTATCTGTCTACGAACCTTAACCTTATCCCCTACTTTAAACTCATCATTCCTGCCCCCAATCTGATGGGTAACGACTTGGCCGTCGTTGAATTTATCATTTTGCACGGCATTAAATTTAAAAGGGCCATCATTGATGGAAACAGTATATAAGTAATAATTCGGCACTCCCTTTGGATCTTCAAACTTAAGATTCACAAAGTAATAATCTTCGTTGAATATATTCTCCTTGGTCACTCCCATCGAATCAATTTCTACATAGTCTACCATTGTCCCCTTACTGGAATAGGTCTTATTATCAACACTAACCTCTAAAGTATAGGTAATTTGCGTATTGACAAAGAAGTTGTTATTGGTGTAAAGGCCATTCCCTGCATGAGTAAAGGTATAATTTCTTCCATTACTACCTTTAACAACAACCGAAGCATTATCTACCTGATCGAATTCCGGGGAATCGAAATTAACCGTCCTACTCACTAAGATCTCCTGGTTTCTGTCCTCATTCGTTAAATTGGCTTCAATAACAATCCGTGGATCGGAATCATTCAGATCAATATCGATTTTCTCCTCACAAGAATTGAAAAAAAACAAAGAAACAACAGCTATATAAGTTAAGATACTACGCATAAGACTAAAATTTAAAATTCCAGGTAACAGAAGGGATTATTCCGAATAATGCGATTTTATACGCTTCGGTGATATTCGGGTTGGTTTCATTTTCACGGAAGTCGATGATGTAGGCATTCCTGCGGTTATAAGCATTGTAAAGGCCAAACGACCAACTGGAATTGAAACGTTTATCCTGATTCTTCGGCTCATAATTTGCCGAAAGATCCAAACGATGGTAAGCAGGCATCCGATATCCATTACGCTCCGTATAATAGAACATGGTCGTTCCATTCACCTGATATTTACCGCTTGGGAATGTAATTGCATTTCCCGTATTATACACAAAAGTTGCCCCTAAGTTCCATTTTGGACTTAGCTGATAAATCCCAACGATAGAAATATCATGCGTCCTATCCTGGCGTGCTGCATACCAATTCCCATTATTGATCTGATCAAATTGTCGTTCGCTCTTCGCCAAGGTATAACTTACCCATCCATTCAATTTACCTTTGTTCTTGCGAAGCAGGAACTCCACCCCATAAGCCCTACCAATACCATACAGCAGGTCGCCTTCCATATATTTATTGGCCTGCAGGTCCGCTCCATTTCTAAAGTCGATCTGGTTATCCAATTTTTTATAATAAGTTTCCACGGAAAATTCATAGGCATTGTTCGCAAAATTCTGGAAATACCCTAAAGCCACCTGATCGGCAATCTGCGGTTTGATGTTCAAGCTGCTTACCACATACTGATCCGTTGGAAGACTGGAGGTAGTATTGGTCAATTGATGAAGATTTTGGGCAATGCGGTTATAACTCGCCTTAATACTATTTCGAGGACTTAAAATATAGGCCATAGAGGCTCTCGGCTCCACGTTTAAATAGTGCTTGATCACCTCGTTGCCATAAGTTTTCTCTGCAATAGGCTCTCCATCCTGGTCAAAATCATAAAATGTTCCAGGTACTAGGACCATAAAATCATTAAAGCGAAGGCCATAGATAATAGAAAGATTTTCAATCGGCTTCCATTCATGGGATACATAGGCTGCCGCTTCTATTCCTTGTCTGTTATCTACGGCAATGGAATTGACTGCAGAACCCGCCTTGGCTTCCAAACTGGCAGGACGGATGCGCTGTTGCAATAGATTCACCCCAAATTTCAAGACATTATTATTGTTGGAATAATAGGAGAAATCCTGCTTCAGGTTCCAGTTCCTGATTTTTGAGGCAATCGTAAAATCCGAATCATCGTTATTGACATTCACATTATAGGTAAAATCACTATAGATCAATGTCGTATTACTGAACAATTGGTTGTTCAACACATGGTTCCAACGTACTGTTGCTGTTGCGTTTCCCCAATCAAATCCAAACAGGTCAGAATACCCAAGATCATCCTTGCCAAAATATCCGGAAAGATAGACCGTATTCCGATCGTTCAATTTATAATTCACCTTAGCATTCAGATCATAGAAATAAAGCTTACTCTGATTGACGGTTTCATCCTTCGATAATTTCAGGAACATATCCGCATAGGTTCTACGACCACTCAACATAAAGGAACTTTTATCCTTAACTATTGGACCTTCCACCTTCAATCGCGACGCGATTAACCCTAAACCACCTTCCACAGCAAATTTCTTATTGTTTCCATCCAACATATTGATGTCCATAACAGACGAAATCCTGCCACCATATAGTGCCGGAATCCCTCCTTTATAGAGATTTGCATCTTTTACCGCATCGGAATTGAATGTAGAGAAGAATCCCAATAGATGGGATGCATTATACACCGTAGCCTCATCCAAAAGAATAAGGTTTTGATCTCCTCCCCCGCCTCGTACATAAAAACTCGAACTTCCTTCACCTCCAGAAGCTACCCCAGGCAATAATTGGATGGTTTTAAGAATATCGCGCTCGCCAAAGATGACGGGCACATTCCTTACCTCCTCCATCGTAAATTTCAAAGAGCCCATCTGCGCGGAAGTAACATTTCCATCCTCCTTTTTTGCAGAAACAACCACCTCTTCAATGGTATTTGAGGTCGAGATCAACTCAAAGTTCATTTGCTTTGAGGCATCCACCTGCAGGGTATCCTGATAAGTTCGATAGCCAACAAAACTTATTTCTACCGCGTGTTTTCCCGCAGGAATGGACACCGAATAAAATCCATAATTATTTGAATAGCTACTGAGTTTAAGGTCAGGAAATTTAATCAGGGCGGCGATAAGACTTTCGCCCGAACCTCCATCCTTGATATAACCGCTTAGGGTTACCTTATTCTGGGCATATACATGGAATACAGAAAATAGAACCATGATCATAGTTCCTAAAATCCGAAGTATGGGCAGTTTATTCATAGGGTGGGCAGCGTAAATTTACAGGAAATTATTTTTTAGCAGGTTGATAGAAAAAATCATGGAAAAACATCATCTGATATAAGATTGATTTACTCCAATAATCCCAATTATGAGCTCCAGGCATGGTCAGGAACCGATGTGGGATATTTAGGTAAGTCATTTTTTCGTGTAATTTCAAGTTCACTTTATAAAAGAAATCCTCCGTACCGCAATCAATAAACAATGAAAGTGAGTTCGGTTTGATCAAATGTGTCATCTCCATGACGGTATGTGAGTTCCAAGACTCTTGTTGCTCATGGTAAGGTCCTAAGCGTTTAGCCATTTCCCAATTGTTCGGAAAAGGACGAATATCTACTCCCCCGGCAGTACTACCAGCAGCTGCAAAGGTATCCTGATGTTTAATCGCTAAATACAATGCACCATGACCACCCATACTCAAACCGGTAATTCCTCGTTTGGAACGATCTTTAGCTACTGCATAATTACTTTCCACAAAGTCTACCAACTCTTTAGAAACAAAGGTTTCATATTGATAATTCTTATCATTCGGAATATCCCAATACCAACTTCCATACCCTCCATCTGGACAAACAACTATCATTTCCAATTTATCGACCAGCTCCTTGATCTTCGGAACTTTATCTACCCAATTAGCATAATTACCCGAATACCCATGTAAGAGATAAAGCGTAGGTAGGTTTTTAGACTTACTGTTTTCAGGTTGGATAACCACCGTTTTAATGGCTTTACCCATTGCAGTGCTTTTCACCAAAACCGTATCCACCTGAGCTGCTTGTGCGGTAAAGAATGCAGCAAGCATCAATAAGAATGTTAAACGTATTTTCATCAATTTTGAGGTTTAGAAAAATTATATTGGTAAAGATAAGAATCTAATCCAAAGGGGCGCTCACTTACGGTAAAAAAGGTTTCACCAGAATTATCAAATGTAATTGCTTCACCTTGTGGCTCTTGTTGATAGGCTAAGCGTTTATATGGCTTAGAAAGGCTGTGCTGAATAGATTCATTCAATACACGATTCCAATAATAAATATCGGTAAGATTCTTTATCAAAATGGCATCGCCTGAAGGGCTGATATCAGCAGCAGTTACAAAGGTAAATGGTAATGTAATAAGAGGTTTAAGCATATGTTTTTCAACATCTTGAAAAATATCAGTTGAATAAACAATTGATTTAAATCCCGCTTGCTGATCAGGTAAAACCGATTGTCCAAAGGATCTATGAAAAAAGCTTCTGCATCCCTGGCTTTACCATCGTGGTTAAGGATGATGGTTTGAATCTGCGAAGATTTGATAAGGTTCTCTTTTTTGCCACCTTGCTCCCAAACAGGTTCTTCCAAAATATATAAGCGGATATCCTTTCTCAACCCTCGGTTATCCCCAATATCTCCCAAAACCAAATAGTTTTTCCCATCCTTCTTGAACTTACCGATCTCTTCCATATCAATGGCAATAACACCTTCTAAGTTCACAATCTGCAGCAGGTTAGCGGAAGAATCCACCAGGAAGATCCTAGCCTTGTCTCCACTATCATTGTGCATCCAAAAAGAACCGGGATTAGCATCAGATGCAATAACCCCGGAAACTTCGTTAAGCTCAGGTGCAATCAGTTTCCCTTTTGAAACCCGAGTAGTAGGAATTAAGTCCTGGGCAGTTCCAGCTAAGGCACTGAACAGGAACAATATGACGCTTAAAAGCGTAATGCTATTTATTCTAATCACTTTAAAAGGTTAGCCATTCCATTAATTCATTATTTTCCTTCAAAAGAAGCGATGATCGCCTTTCTATAGGTAGAATCCTTCTCTGTCAATTCAAAGGATTTTTTATAGGTATCTAAAACGCCAAATAATTCAGCAGGAGTACCCGTTCCATTCTCAAAGAAATATTTGAAAGAATAAGTTGCCGATTTTGATAGATCGACTTGATCCTTATTGGAAGAAAACACCAAAGGTAAAAGCGTTTGTGTGCTCATTTTCCCATCGGTTGGCAACTTCATCAAGGTTCCAAGGCTTTTCACAAAATTATCTGAAGGTGCCCCTATCGATGAAAACTTGATCGCTCCTTGTCTAAAACCAGCCTGTTCATCAGCAGCACCCATCGCCGTAACACCAGCAGGGATATTCTTGATCACTTCGACCTGAAAACCTACTGTATCTTGATTATATAAGGATTTTGCTTCATAAATCACCGAAGAATCCGTTTGGCTGTTTTCTTGAAGGTGGAAATACAAATGCAGAGACTCCGCATCGGTATTCGCTGTTAATTGATTAAGGGTTGAACCTGTAGCGCCAGTGGAATCACTTGTATTGTTATTGGTTTTTGAAGAATTTCCACATGACATCATGGCCATTACCGCTGTAAGACTTAATCCAATGTTTAATAATTTTCTCATAATCATATGTTTATTGTTAAACAAAAATAAGGAATTAATGTTTATGCTTTGTTAATTAAAGCGTCATAAAGTATTTCCACAGGATGATAGGATTTCCTTTCCAGACCATCTTTTATCTGATGCCTGCAGGATGTTCCTGCTGCGGCCACTACATATTCCTCACCTGTTTTTCTCAAAGTAGGAAACAACACCAATTCAGCTACTTTTTGGGAAACCTCATAATGTTCTTTCTCATACCCAAAAGAACCTGCCATTCCACAACAGCCCGAAGGGATCACTTCCACTTCATAATTCAATGGTAAGGAAAGGATCTGTTTGCTGTATTCCACCAGCTTAAAGGCTTTTTGATAACAATGTCCATGAAGTTTGATCTTTTGAGGCGCCGCTGTAAACTGTTCCTGATGTATCCTACCAGCAATCATCTCCTGAACCAAGAATTCATCGATCATCAGCGCATGTTTCGCCAACTCCACCGCCTTGGATTTTTTATCGGCATCCACCAGATCCACATATTCATCCCTAAAGGTAATAATGGCCGATGGCTCTACCCCCAATAAAGGCGTTTCCTGCGAAATAATAGCCGAAGCCAAATCCACATTGCTATTGGCTAGATCCTTTGCCTTTTTCACAAAACCCTTGGAGAGGTAAGTTCTGCCGCTCTCTTTAAGGTTTGGAACCAACACCTCATAACCTAAAGCCGTAAGTAATTTATAGGCAGTAATCCCTATTTCAGTATCATTATAATTCGTAAACTCATCGGCATACAGGTAAACCTGTCTTTTCCCTTGCCTCCGCTCCTTTTTATTGGCCCATTGGGTTAAGGTAGTCCCATAAACTTTTGGTAGGGACCTGTCGGGCGCAAAACCTACCACCTGCTTGATCAGGGAGGAGGTCAGCTTGTTGGTTGCGAAAAAGTTATAGATAGGTGCCACTAAAGATCCTAACTTTTGGGATTGGGTGAAGTTTGCTATCAGCTTGCTACGGAAAGAACTGCCGTTAGCATCGTAATAATGCTGCAGGAACTCAGCTTTCATCTTAGCAATATCCACACTGGATGGGCATTCTGTTTTGCAGCCTTTGCAGCTTAAACACAGATCCATCACCTCTTTCAATTCCTCATGGTTGAACCTGTTCTGTTCTGTAGAGTTGGTCAGAAACTGGCGCAGCATGTTGGCTCTTGCCCGTGTCGTATCCTTCTCATCTCGTGTTGCCATAAAAGATGGACACATGGTACCACCCGTAATCTCCGTTTTGCGACAATCACCAGAACCCGAACATTTCTCCGCCAACCTCAAAATGCTCTCCTGCTTGGTAAAATCAAAGTAGGTTTTTATTTGGGAAGCATCTGTTACTTGGTCATACCGCAGATGCGTATCCATTGGCGGCGTGTCTACAATCTTCTTGGCATTAAACACCGCATTAGGATCAAATATTTGCTTGACTTCCAATAACAACTGATACACTGTATCACCTAATACTTTACCAATAAATTCCCCTCTTAAACGACCATCTCCATGCTCGCCACTTAAGGAACCATTGTACTTCAATACCAGATCAGTGGTTCTTTCCAATATCCGACGAAACTGTTTTTTTCCTTCTTCCGTCTTCAGATTGATGAATGGTTCTATATGCAATTCCCCTGCTCCCGCATGTGCATAATAAGAAGCATGAACCTTTTCTTCTACCAGCAATTGTTGTACATCTTCCACATAGGCGGGAAGATCTTCAGGCGATACCGCACAGTCTTCAATCAGATTAACAGGTTGTGAATCTCCGGGAAGATTCCTGATCAATCCCAATCCCGCTTTCCGAACATCCCAAACCAAATTCGTCTGTTCAGCTCCTAATATCAGCGGATAGGCATAGCCCAAACCTGCAGCTTTTAATTCAAGAATTAATTTTTCTGCTTTTGCCTGTATTTCAGCGACCGTATCTGCTCTGAACTCAACAATCAATAAAGCTTGAGGATCGCCTTCAATGAAGAAACGGTTATATTGATAGGTAGGATGTCCTACCGTGAAATCAAGAATATATTTATCCACCAATTCGGAAGCCTCCGGAAAATTTCGGAGCGCCACCACATTCCCATGCATACATTCCACCATATCATGAAAGTGTATACAGACCAAGCCAATTTCCTTCGGAGGAAGCGGCATAAGGTTGATCTTAGCTTCGGTAATAATCCCGATCGTCCCTTCTGACCCTGCTAATAGTTTACAGAAATTGAAAGGCTCACTGGTATCTGTCAACAGGTCCAAAGCATATCCGGTATTTCTACGCGTGATATCTTTTTTAGGGTATCCCGATTGAATCGCTGCCAAGTTATCTTGCTTGCTTATCAATTCGTTGATCCCTCGGTAAATATCACCTTCTCGACATGTTGAGGTTAATTTCTTAAAATATTCCTGCTCATTCAATGCTTCAAATAAAACTTCCGAAGCATCATCTAATAAGACATTTGCAGCGATAAGGTTCTGCCTGGTATCTCCCCAAACGATGGAGTGCAGACCCGAAGAGTTATTACCTATCATACCACCGATCATGGCGCGGCTGGCCGTCGAAGTTTCCGGACCAAACATCAACCCCATCGGTTTTAAATAGGCATTCAGATCATCTCGGATCACCCCCGGTTGGACACGGGCCCATTTCTCTTCTACATTGACCTCCAGGATCTGATTGAAGAACCGTGAAACATCTACAACGATTCCTGCTCCAACCACCTGCCCCGCTAAGGAAGTACCTGCTGTCCTTGGAATGAGCGTAATATTATTCGCTTTTCCAAAATGGATCAGTTTTACAAGATCCTCCTTTGTTTTTGGTATACAAACCGCTAAAGGCAATTCCTGGTAAACAGAAGCATCTGTAGAATAGGCCAAACGCATGGTTTGGTGCGATGCATTCTTTTCATCAAAAAACAAATCTCCCTGTAGGGATGCTGATAATTCAACTAAATTCGACTTTATAGACACTGTAAGTAAAGATTGAACAACAAAACTAAGCATTGTTACACAAATAAACCCAATTAGAACCCATTTTAATTCCTAAAGATTATTGATTATATTAGTAAAGTATTCGCTATCTAATACTTAAACCGATAAAACTATCCGTCAGATCACAAACCTCAAAACTGAATAAAATTCATTTTTACATTAATTAATTTGAATTTAATTCGGAATTATCGATATTTGCGCCATTATGGCAAAATTAGAAATTACCCTTGACCAGATTGACCTTCAAATCCTGCGTATCATGCAGGATAATGCAAGGACCAACAATGCTGATATTGCCCGTGAATTGGGCATGGCACCATCTGCAATTTTGGAAAGGGTTAAGAAATTAGAACAGCGCGAAGTTATCCTTCAATATAATGCCCGCATCAACCCAGCAGCAATCGACCAAAAGATGCTTTCCTTTATCTTTATCAAGACCCAAGATATCATTGGTGTTCAGAAAGTAGGTGTTCTCCTGGCAGAGATCCCTGAAGTATTAGAGGTTCATGATATTGCAGGCGAGGACGGCTATCTGATCAAGGTACGTACGAACGATTCGGCAGGTCTGGTAGACCTTATGCGCAATTCATTGAGTAAGATTGATGGCATCATCTCCACTCGTACGACCATCGTACTGGAAACAGTTAAAGAGGACAATAAATTAGTGATCCCATTTAAGGATTAAAATACATATGGTAAAAGCTACTACCCCGTCTACCGCAACGATCATCTTTGCCTATTTAGTGGTATATATCGTTTGGGGATCTACATTTTTCTTTATTGAGAAGTCTTTGCACGCCTTCCCACCCTTTGTGTTGGGATCGATAAGATTTATCATTGCAGGAACCCTATTGATGGGCTATTGCTACTTCAAAGGATATAAGATATTTATCAAAAGTGCTGTAAAGGATGCAGCAATGGTTGGGTTTCTATTATTGTTCGTCGATATGGCAGCCATTATCTGGTCTGAGCAATACATCTCCAGCGGTATTGTATCCATCCTATCGGCAGCAACTGCCATTTGGTTCATCATACTCGACAAACCGAAATGGAAGGAGAATTTCACCTCTGTTCCTACTCTATTGGGATTGATCCTGGGATTTCTGGGCGTATTCATGCTTTTTGCGGAGCAGATATTTTCACCCAATGCTCATTCTGCCGATAATGATAACAAATTGACCGCCATGATTGTCCTCACTTTGGGAACGATCGGTTGGACGGTAGGTTCCTTATTGTCCAAGTACAGCAAGGAAAAAAGGGACCAGAAAGCAGCTGTAGAAAATGGCCCTAAAGCAGAAGCTGAGGATTTGAATGTCATGGTCAAGACCGCTTGGCAAATGGTAGTAGCCGGAACGGCATTTACAACCGTTGCCCTGTTGAACGGAGAATACGCCAGATTTGACTTTTCTGCTGTCGCTATAGAATATTGGGGAGCGATGGTTTACTTGGCCTTAATGGGCTCTATTTTGGCTTTTAGCTGCTATATTTTCCTTCTTCAGGTAAGACCTGCAACCGAAGTGAGTACCTATGCTTACGTAAATCCTATCGTCGCCTTGATCCTGGTTCATTTTTTCACAAACCATGAGGTGACCAAAATGCAGATCATTGGATTGGCCGTTGTTTTGTTTTCGGTTCTATTGATGAACTGGAACCTCTATGTGAACAGTGAACTGATCAAAAAATACAAACGCAGCCGTAAAATTAAAAAATTACGTCATATGGCACCGAAAAGTAGTATACCACGAATTGTAGAAGTAGCTGAATACGGCAAGACACGCCTTAAAAAGGCTAAAGAAAACAACGAATCTGAAAAGAAAACAACAGCAAAACCAGAATTCGACTTGGATAATCCAGATGGATTAGGTGATCAAGAGCTTTAAGGCAATAAAACTATCGCCTATCAAAACAAAGAGCCCATTACAATAGTAATAGGCGCTTTGTTTTATTAAACCAATTAGGAAGGTTTAAAAACCGATAGTTCGACCATGTTGGATCACGGCATTTTTCTTCACCACAACTATCCCATCCCTGATCGTATATTCTTCAAAATCACCATCCGGAAGGTGTTTTCCTCCTTTTATCCGAACATCATTACCAATACGGCAATTCTTATCCAAAATCGTGTTTTCTATATAACAACGCTCCCCAACACCAATTGGAGGCGGTTCCTGACTGGAAGCAAGCTCCACAATCTCATTCAGTTCCTCATAATAATCCGAACCCATCATATAGGTGAATTTCACCACTGTACCCGAACCTATTCTCGAACGGATACCGATAACCGATTGTTGGATTTTCTCGGCCAAGATAATGCAGCCATCTGCAATGATCGCATGATTCAGGGTCGTTCCGGAAACTTTGGACGGTGGAAGCATACGCGCGCGGGTATACACCGTTTCTCCAAAAAGATTGAATGAAGGAATATCCTCTGTCAACCCGATATTTGCCTCGAAAAAGGAGGCAATGGTACCGATATCCGTCCAATAGCCATCAAACTGATAACTCAACACCTTCGAATTTTCAATAGCATCAGGAATGATCTCCTTTCCAAAATCCATCCCTTTGTTCTCAGCCAACATTCTGGTCATAACACCTTTGGAGAACACATAGATTCCCATGGAGGCCAAGTAGTTCCTACCCTGCTTCTCCAACTCATCAGGCACTTCTGAAGTCCATTCTGGCAATAAGTCCTTACTAGGCTTTTCGATGAAGGAAACCACCTCATTATCCTCATTGGATTTCAGGATACCAAATCCCGTTGCTTCCTTCCCCGTCACCGGAATGGTTGCAATAGTGATTTCGCCTTTATTTTTCACATGAAAATCAACCATAGCGGAATAATCCATCTGGTACAATTGATCTCCAGAAAGGATCAACACATAATCATAGTCTACATTGACCAGATTTTTCTGCGTCCTTCTCACTGCATCAGCAGTTCCTTCAAACCACGAATCTCCCTCACTAGTCTGTTCTGCTGCCAAAATATCCACAAAACCCTTACTGAAAATACTGAAGTTGTAGGAGTTTTTGATGTGTTTGTTTAACGAAGCCGAGTTGAATTGGGTCAAAACAAAAATCTTGTTGTAACCGGAATTCAAACAGTTAGAGATAGGAATATCCACTAATCTGTATTTACCTGCAATCGGAACTGCAGGCTTAGACCTTTGATCGGTCAATGGGAACAGGCGGGTGCCACGACCGCCTCCCAGAACAATAGATACTACCTTGTGCGCCATATTATTTAAGTAATTGGTTATATAACTCTACATATTTTGAAGCTGATTTATCCCAGGAAAAGTCCAGTTCCATGGCTAAATCTCTTGTTTCATTTAATTTCTTAGGCTCTTGAAGATAATCCAAGGCACGTTCTACCGCTTGGGATGCCTCTGTTGCATTAACATCCTCAAATTTAAATCCGTAGCCACCCTCAGAAACATCAATAACCGTGTCTTTTAGTCCACCGATGTTCCTAACTACCGGTATGGTCCCGTATTTAAGGGCATAGAGCTGGTTCAAACCACAGGGCTCAACCCTGGAAGGCATGATCAGCATATCCGAAGCCGCATACACCTGATGGGCCAATTGTTCATTATAACCGAAAAAGACAGCAAAGCCTTCCGGAAACTCCTTTTCAAGTTCTGCAATCTCTTGTTGTATGGCTGGATCGCCGGAGCCAAGTATAAAGATATTCAGTTTTCCAGCTACTTTATCCAAAAGCTTTCTTACAATTCCCGGCAAAATATCCGCACCCTTTTCCGTGGCAAAACGCCCTATATAGCTCAATAGGGGTAAATTAGGATCTAAACCATATTCCTTACAGAATTTGCTTTTATTTTCATATTTACCTTCCTGAACATTGATTGGCGAATAATTATCCGTAATCTGTTTATCCGTTGCAGGATCCCAGTAAGCCGTATCAATTCCATTCACAATACCCCAGGCTTTCCCTCTTTCATCATAGAACAGGCGTTGAAGGCCATTTGCTTCTACAAACAATTCGCTGAGGTAACCCTCTGAAACGGTAGTATAGGCATCACAGCATTTAATCGCTGTAGCCAAAGGGTTGATAACACCATCCCAATCCAACAGCCCCCATTTCCAGGTATCAAATGCAGGCAATATAATCCCTTTGTTCCAGTTCATCCAGCCTTGATATTGTCCATTATGAACGGTAAATACCGTTTTAATGTCTGAAAATTCTTTATAATCCGTAGCGTTCCTCGTTAAAAAAGGAATTAATCCTACATGATGGTCATGGCAATGGATAATGTCAGGTTTTATACCATTATGCTTTAGGTAATGCAGGAAAGCATGTTGAAAGGCAATCCATTGTTCCGCTTCATCCGCATAGCAATACACTTCCTCCCGATCCAATAAGCCAGGAATCCTTATCAAATACAATGGAAAACCCAGTGCATCAGTGCTTTCTTTGAGCACCTCATAATCCATCAGGATAGAACCTTGATAGAATTGCCCAGTTGCTACCGTTTCAAAGCTGTGCTCCTGCACAAACTTCCGGTTGAAATAAGGCATCACCACCGAAGCGTCAACCCCTAAATGATTTAAATATTTAGGCAATGCGCCGACAACATCGGCAAGCCCGCCTACCTTGGCGACCGGAAAACATTCTACACTCAGATGGATTACTTTCATTTCTTGATTTTTCGTTTAAAGATCAGTCCTGACAATGGCGGTAAATCCAAGGAGAAAGACTGATTTTGGTTCATCCAAAAAGTCGGATCAGTACTGACCTGCTTCTTAACCCCTACCGCACTGCCATTGTAACTCATGTCATCCGAATTCAACAGCAATTCCCATTCGCCTGGATGGGGAACCCCTATCCTAAAATTTCTCCGTACAACAGGAGTTAGGTTCAAGACAATAATCAAATCGTTTTCCCAATCATGACCACGTCTACAGTACACAAAAACACTGTTCGCTTTATCTTCTAAATCAATCCAAAAGAACCCTTCCGGACTGAACTGTTTTTCATATAATGCTGGATAACTCTGGTAGATCTCGTTCAATTTTGAAACGAACTTCTTCAGGCTCTGGTGTGGTTTGAACTGTAATAAATGCCAATCCAACGATTGGTTCACATTCCATTCGGATGTTTGTCCGAATTCACCGCCCATGAACAACAGTTTGGTTCCAGAAAAAGTATACATAAAGAGGTATAAAGCCCTCAGGTTGGCAAACTTCTGCCATTCATCCCCCGGCATCTTATAGATCAACGATTGTTTTCCATGAACCACCTCATCGTGGGACAATGGCAACATAAAGTTCTCCGTAAAGGCATATACCGACGAAAAAGTAAGTTTATTATGATGATAAGAGCGATTGATCGGATCTTCCTTGAAATAGGATAAGGTATCATGCATCCAACCCATCATCCATTTCATGCCAAATCCCAAACCGTTATTAAACGTCGCCCGGCTTACGCCTGGCCAGGAAGTGGATTCCTCCGCAATGGATTGTACCTGCGGAAAATATTTGGAGATCGCTTCATTGAGTTCCTTTAAAAAGGAAACTGCCTCGAGGTTTTCATTCCCTCCCAGCTCATTGGGTTCCCATTCCCCTTGCTTTCTGGAGTAATCCAGGTAAAGCATCGATGCTACGGCATCTACGCGTAAGCCATCCACATGGTAACGGTCGAGCCAAAAGAACGCATTGGAGATGAGGAAAGACCGGATCTCGTTTCGGCCATAATTGAAAATATAGGATTGCCAATCGGGATGAAATCCCTTCTTAGGATCCGCATGCTCATATAAATGCGTACCATCAAACTTATACAATCCGTGGCTATCGCCCGGAAAATGCGATGGCACCCAGTCCAGAATGACACCAATATGGTGTTTATGCAATTCTTCTATAAGATACATCAGGTCCTGTGGTCCACCATACCTTGAGGTAGCAGCAAAATATCCTGTGATCTGATATCCCCAAGAAGGATAATAGGGATGCTCCATCACCGGCATAAACTCCACATGGGTATAGTTCATTTCCTGCAGATAGGGAACCAAACGCTCTGCTATTTCCTGATAGGAAAAAAAGCGATTGGGATCTTTTGGATCACGCATCCAGGAACCCAAGTGCATTTCATAGACGGTATAAGGCCTGTCGAGCGCATTATGTTCCCTTCGGTTGTACATCCATTCCGAATCCTGCCAAGAATACCAAGTGGTCGCAACAATCGAAGCTGTTTTTGGTGCTACTTCAGCATGTAATGCAAATGGATCGGCTTTTTCCAAACGCTCGCCTGTACTGGAATGGATATGGTACTTATAAACCTCCCCATTTTCAAGACCAGGGATGAAACCTTCCCAGATACCCGAACTATCCCATCGAACTTGCAAGGGATGGGAATGTGGATTCCATCCGTTAAAATTTCCGATCACGGATACCTGTTGGGCATTCGGTGCCCAGACAGCAAAGTAGACCCCTACTCGGCCATCTACCCGGAGTTCTCGTGATCCAAATTTTTCGTACAGTTTATAATGTCTTCCTGACCGGAATAAGAACACATCAAATTCCGACAACAAGGAATGTGCTTCTACAGCGTTTGACATAATTAGGTTTATATGATTAATATCTTCTATTAAGCTATTCTGTTTAGTTTATTTAGTTATTATTGAATGATGACCTTTTTGAAGTCGCGTTCTAATTTGATAAAGCTCAATCCATCTTCGTCCTTGCTAACATTTACCTTCATACCATCCACAATAACCTGCTTCATATCAAATGGTAATCCGACCAAGTAAAGATTAAAGTCCGAATAATATGGTGTATACAAGCCCTGTTCCCCCTGCACGATCTGAACCGTGTTTTGGGTAGACTCTGCAATGAAATTTTTCTCTACATACACCCCTTGCTCATAAGCAAAGGTTTCTCCATGATCGGAATACAGGTGCGATTCATGCTGTCCTTCCGCAAAATAGAACGTCATCTTTAAGGACTCAATTTTACGCTCTCCGGTAAATTGCATGACCGGAAATTCAGGGATGATACTTCCCCCTCGAACAAAGAATGGCATTTCATCCATCGGTGTATCGATGGTATGTTCTTGCCCACCGGCATATGGAGTATGATCGAAATAGTAATACCAGCTTCCTTCAGGAAGATATACAACCTTGTTCAACTGACCAGGGTGCAAAACAGGCGACACTAATAATTGATGACCGAAGGTAAATTCTTCCTCACGTTGCAGGTTTTTGGCAATATGCTGTTCCAGAAGGGATATCGGCCTAAGAATAGGTTCCCCATACCTATGCTGCATCCAAAAGCAGGTATAGATATAAGGAAGTAGTTTATACCTCAATTCAATGAACTTCTTACAGATCTGCTCCCAATCTGGCCCAAAACTCCAAGGCTCCCTGTCGCGGGTATCGCCTGCCGAATGCACACGCATGAACGGGGAAAACACCCCAAACTGCATCCAACGGGTATAGAGTTCACCATCAGGCTCGCCCGTAAACCCACCGATATCTGTGCCACAGAAAGAAAGCCCAGAAACCGATAATCGTTGCAACTGTAATGTCCCGATGCGCAAGTGTTCCCAAGTAGCGATGTTATCTCCGGTCCAAACAGACGAATAGCGTTGTGTACCAGCATAAGCCGCTCTGGTAATGGTAAATGGACGTTTATTCTTATATAATTTCTTCAACCCATCGTAGGTTGCACGAACCATCTGCATGCCGTATATATTATGGGCCTTACGATGTGATCCGCGATGACCTTCAAATTGATGCCTAACATCATCAGGGAATGTTCCTCTTCCAAAAACAGCCGGTTCGTTCATGTCGTTCCAGAATCCTGCAACGCCATCATCTACCAGTCCTTTGTATAAGGTTCCCCACCAGGTCCTCACCTCTGGGTTGGTGTAATCCGGGAATTGACAACGGCCTGGCCAAACAAAACCTTCCATAAAATAATCATCACCCCGACGACAGAAATAGTTGTTCTCCTGTCCCTGCTTGAATACCCAGTAGTTTTCATCGACTTTGATTCCTGGATCGATCATTACCACCGTTTTGAAGCCATTGGCATTCAGATCGGCGATCATTTTCTTAGGATCTGGGAAATAACGCTTGTTCCAAGTGAAACAACGATACCCATCCATATAATCTATATCCAGGTAGATCGCATCACAAGGGATCTCGCGCTTACGGAATTCGTAGGCCGTTTCTCGAACCTTGTTCTCCGGATAGTAGGACCAGCGACATTGATGGTAGCCGATTGCCCACATGGGCGGCATATAATGGGTACCGGTTAAACTATGGTATCTTTTTACTACATCCATCATCTGCGGACCGTGGATATAATAGTATTTTAGTTCGCCACCTTCTGACCAGAAACTTGTTTGGTTCGGATGCTCCGAAGCGAAATCAAAATAGGTCTTGAAGGTATTATCAAAGAAAATTCCGTAGGCCTTTCCTTCGGTTACCCCAATGTAGAAAGGAATCGTTTTATAGAGCGGGTCTTGATTGAACGCATAGGAATAGGTATCCGAATTCCAATTCTTCACCCTTCTTCCTCTTAGATTGAGGTTGGAGGCTTTATCGCCCAATCCATAAAACACCTCATCGGATTTGGCCTCCTTGCTACAGTAAACATAATATCCGCCATAGTCAACATTCTCCTCCCAATGCATGGCTGCATGGTCGCTGTTCAGAACGGTATCATCCTCTTCAGAAAAGGAAATGAAGAAATTGTCCTTTTTGATGGAGCAGGTCACTGCACTGGTTTTTACCCGGAAATAGGCTTCATCTTCTGTTACTTCGCAGTTTACAAAGACCTCTTCCTTGAAACTCACCGCATAGGAAAAATCTTCCAAAAACACCCCTTCAGGCGCCAATCGGATACGGATGATCTCCTCAGAGAATACTTTGACTTCTACCTTTGATCGCCCATCGGTAAAGAAAAAGGAATTACGTTCTTGGATATAACCCTGAACCTTAGCAAGGTACTGTTTTTCGATGCGTGGTAAATCCAAAACAGGATTGTTCACATGGTGCATCTCTTCTAAACTCTCGGTATCTGGAAGTAGGTCGTTTGCAAAATCTTCTTTTCGTGTGCTGTCTGCCATAAAAGTTAGTTTCTGTGGAATTCAAGGCATTTCAAATGCCGTTTTAAATTACAATATATTTTAAAGAATCCAATATTAATAAATAAATTCTTACAGAAAAGTAGGTATTATCTTATATGACAGTGTAATTATTTAATTTTTCGTACTTTTGTAAGCCTTTATAAAATCTAGCCCCAGTAAGGCTAGAGGGCAATAAATACTGATTCATATAAAATGAAATTATCTCAATTCAACTTCAATCTACCGGAGTCTCTGCTAGCTTCTGAACCATCTGAACAAAGAGACGAATCTCGTTTGATGGTTTTACACCGCGATTCTGGAAAAATCGAACACAAAATCTTCAAAGATGTATTGGATTACTTTGATGATAAAGATGTCATGATATTGAACAACACCAAAGTTTTCCCTGCCCGTATGTATGGAAACAAAGAGAAAACTGGTGCTACCATTGAAGTATTCCTTTTAAGAGAATTAAACAAAGAATTACGCCTATGGGACGTGTTGGTAGATCCAGCTCGTAAAATCCGTGTAGGTAATAAATTATATTTCGGAGATGATGATTTATTAGTAGCGGAGGTAGTAGACAATACCACTTCTCGCGGCCGTACCATCCGTTTCCTTTTTGATGGAACCGATGAGGAATTCCGCAAGAACATTGAAATCCTTGGCGAAACTCCTCTTCCAAAATACATCAAACGTAAAGCAACACCAGAGGATAAATTCCGTTACCAAACCATCTACGCTAAAAATGAAGGTGCAGTTGCTGCTCCAACAGCAGGACTTCACTTCTCGCGCGAATTGATGAAACGTTTGGAACTGAAGGGGGTTGATTTTGCAGAAGTAACCTTGCACGTTGGATTGGGAACATTCCGTACCGTGGAGGTAGAAGATTTGACTAAGCACAAAATGGATTCGGAGCAATTCATCATCTCTGAAGAAGCTGCTCGTGTGGTGAACAAGGGAATCGATGCTAAACGTCGTATCTGTGCAGTAGGTACTACTTCTATGCGTGCTATTGAATCTTCAGTTTCTGCCGACAAACACCTGAAAGCTGCAAACGATTGGACAAGTAAATTTATTTACCCTCCTTACGATTTTAGTATTGCAAACTCGATGATCACTAACTTCCATACGCCTCAATCTACCCTATTGGTGATGATTGCTGCCTTTGCAGGTTATGAGAACGTCATGAATGCTTACGAAGTAGCCGTTAAAGAAAAATATCGTTTCTACAGCTATGGCGATGCGATGTTAATCATCTAAGATAAATAATTCAACAATTGATTAAGCCGTATAAAACTATGTTTTATACGGCTTCTTTTTTAATGGCCTTTACCTTTCCTGCTATCGTTTTTCCTATGTAAACCCTATGTTTTCTTGGTAAATTTAAGGTTTTTTTTACCTTTATGACATGGAACAAAACTATGTCATTATTGTAGCTGCTGGAACTGGATCGCGTATGGGTGGAAACCTCCCGAAACAGTTTATTCCGATAAACGGTAAACCTATTTTAATGCATACTTTGTTAAAGTTCCATTTATCAGAAACCAAGCCAAAGATTATGCTGGTCCTCTCTTCCGAAATGGAATCCTATTGGAAGAAGCTCTGTCTGGAATATGATTTTCAGGTACCACATGAGCTCTGCCATGGAGGAGACAGTAGGTTTCAAAGTGTAAAAAATGGGCTGGCAAAGTTGAGAAGTTTGATTGAAGTTCCAGCGAATGCCATAATTGCAGTTCATGACGCAGCTAGGCCTCTCCTTTCAACGCAGTTGATCGATGCTTTGTACCAAGAAGTTGCCAATGGACCTCATGCGGTAATCCCTGCTGTTCAGAGCAGCAGTTCTGTACGATTTGGAAATGAAAATAAGAGTGAAGCGGTAGATAGAAACCAGGTCTGGTTGGTTCAGACGCCGCAGGTATTCCAAGCTGCCTTATTGCTGGAGGCCTATGACCAAGAGGAATCAGCATCTTTTACCGATGATGCATCGGTGGTGGAAAATTGGAATGAAAATAAAATGAGCAATAACCTCCTCATCTTTCCCGGTGAACATCAGAACCTGAAGATCACTTATCAAGAGGATTTAGCTATTGCTCAGCTGTTATTAGAATAATCTATCTAGGCGTTACCTCGTATAACCCTAAGTAAAATAACAATGATGGCGATCACCAATAAGATGTGAATAATACCACCTGTTGCATAACCTCCGAAGAAGCTGATAGCCCAGATAATGACTAAAACTACTGCGATTAAATACAAAATATTTCCCATAGCAAATCAGTTTTTAAAGTGTTTAAATAATTAATTCAATAAATGTGATTTCATATGGTTGAACAATGAAAATTCACAATTGTTTTGAAGGATGAATTATTTTTTATTATTCTTCGATAATTAACTGATCGTAAGCCACAAAAATGTTAGGGGGAAGTAAAGCGGAAATTTCTTCATGGGTTCCAAATCGATGGCTGATATGGGTTAAATAAGTCCTTTCTGGTTGGATCCGTTCAGAAACTTCTATGGCCTCTGCTAAAGTAAGATGGGAAATATGTGGTTCTTTTTGGAGCGCATTCAAAACCAATGTCTTCACACCTTTCAACAGCTCAAAAGATTCTTCAGATATGGTTTTTGCATCGGTTATATAGGCAAAATCATCGATCCGAAAACCCAATACCGGCATCTTGTAATGCATCACCTCTATGGGTAGGATTTCTTTTCCGTACAATTCAAAAGATTGGCCAGGGAAGATTTCCTCCAGTTCTAATTGCGGAACTCCAGGATATTTGAAATCGCTGAAGGCATAATAGAATTCCTTACGAAGGGCATCGTGGGTCGCCTTATTGGAATAGATCGGAATGGATTGCTGTTGCTGATAATTGAAAGCCCGAACATCATCCAGACCCGCCACATGATCCTTATGGGAATGGGTCATCAATACGGCATCCAGCTGCTGCACCTGGTCTCTTAACATCTGATACCTGAAATCAGGACCGGTATCCACAACAACGGTATGGTCGTTATATTCCAACAGAATGGACGACCTCAAACGTTTATCATGTCGGTCGGTAGATCGGCATACCTTACATGAGCATGCGATAACCGGGACCCCCTGTGATGTACCTGTACCTAAAAATGTTATTCTCAAACCGTAAGTTTTGTTTTTTTAATCTGTTGAAAGAATGGCTTCAACTTATCACTTAACAAGCTCTCTTCAATGGGGATAGTCTGCAATAGCTGAAGTAGGGATTGCACCTTCATATCCACACTGGAGAATTTATTCACCACAATGACCTTTGAATTTTGAAGCATACAAGCACCGGTTCGGAAAGAACCTTTCTCAAATCGCAATCGATACCCCTGCTCTTTGAACAAAATTTCTAATTTATCTAAACTACTTTGTGTAAGCGCTATCATGAATTCTTCTTTTCTGGATACAATAGCTGTTTACTATACTGACTGATAAAGCCGGAGCCATAAGCGATCAATTGCGTAAAGGCCGCAACCACCGCAAGAACGGCTACTTTCAAGCTCCTGCAGGTTATCAAGGCATGCAAGAACAGCATTATTGTATACAATAATAACAAACAATTACCAAGAGTTCCTAACAAACTCAGGATATATATCCCATTCATCGTTAATAAATTGATGACATTGATCATGAACAACACGACCAGTCCCAAAACAAAAACGGATGGTAGGGCATGCACGGGTTTCAGTTCGGCAGGATACATCTTATAGATGTCTATCCTCCCCTTTCCAAAACTATGGGTCTGTTTATAAAATTGTGCGAAGCTGGTCCTTCTTTTATGGTAAACAAAGGCATCAGGAATCAATCCAACCTTAAACCCGGAATTGATCATCCGGATACTGAATTCAATATCCTCCGACCTGCGAGAAAGTTTAAAACCACCTGTTTGTTCCCATACTCTTCTGGAAATACCAAGGTTGAAACTTCGCGGATGGAATTGGCCCACATGTTTTTTATTACCGCGGATTCCTCCAGTGGTAAAGGGGCTGGTCATGGAATAGCTGATGGCTTTCTGGATAGCAGTGAACGATGGATGCGCAGCATCCGGTCCTCCGAAGGCATCGAGTCCATCCTTTTCAATCCCTGCCTTAACTTTTAGCAGGTAATCGGAAGGTACAATGATATCGGAATCAAAGACGATGAAATAATCGCCTTTCGCCCGTTCAAAACCATAGTTCCTAGCGAATCCCTGACCTTCATTTTCCTTAAAGAAATAATGGACATCCAATCGATCCTTGAATTGATCGATGATATGATCGGCCTTGTTCCTGGATCCATCCTCCACAATGATCACTTCGAAATCCTGGTATTGTTGATCCAAAAGGGGTTGCAACAATTCCTTGATCTCTACCGGTCGGTTGTATAAAGGAATAATGATTGAAAAGAACATCTTAGATTACCTGGTCGATATGATATTTATTTCGGTCTGTACCGTTACGGGATACCAGCTCGGCAATGAAACCTGTTAGGAACAATTGTGAACCGATCAAAATGGCTACCAACGATAGGTAGAACAAAGGTTGATCCGTCACATTCCGGTAGGCTGTACCATTGGCAATGCTCATCAATTTCTCGATGATGAGGTAAATGGTGATAAAAATCCCGATCAGGAAACTGATCACGCCCAGCGGTCCAAAAAAGTGCATCGGTCTTTTGGCAAATTTACCAACAAAGAAGATCGACATCAGATCCAGGAATCCTTTTACAAACCTGCCCGGACCGAATTTGGTCGTCCCATATTTACGTGGAAAATGCTGAACTACCTGCTCCTGGATATTACTGAATCCTGCCCATTTCGCCAATACGGGGATATAACGGTGCATCTCGCCATATACCTCGATGCTCTTTACCACATCTTTTTTATAGGCTTTCAGCCCACAGTTGAAGTCGTGCAGATTATCGATACCCGACATGCTGCGGGTAACGGAGTTGAACAGCTTGGTTGGAATGGTCTTGGTCAATGGATCATAACGTTTTTTCTTCCATCCAGAAACCAGGTCAGCACCTTGGTTCTTGATACGATCGTACAATTCCGGGATCTCATCAGGGCTATCCTGAAGATCGGCATCCATGGTAATGACCACATCACCCTGTGCTGCGGCAAAACCAACATTCAATGCGGCCGATTTCCCGTAATTACGACGGAACCGAACGCCTGTAACATGCTCATTCTCCGCTTTCAGCGATTGAATGACCTGCCAGGACTTATCCTTACTCCCATCATCAACCATGATGATCTCGTAAGAGAACTGATGCTCATCCATAACACGCTTGATCCAAGCGCAAAGCTCCGGAAGAGACTCTTCCTCGTTGTATAAAGGTATGACTACTGATATATCCATAAGTAATAATGACAAAGGTATCATTTTTAGATGATACCTTTAATCAAAAAATATTGAGGTAATAGGATTATTAAGCTTCGGGATTATTTTGCCAAGGATGTGCAGAATCTGTTGCTACCTGTTCCTTGAACATTGGTTTTTCTTTTTTGAAGATGGCAGCAAAGATCAGGGCCAACACAAAATAAACCAAGAAATAAATGAACAGACCCAAGACATTCTGTCCGATGGACAATGAGCCTAAGGCATCGCGTTGTTTATCCAATTCCGCTACGATGGTATCGATTGCTTCATCAGAAGCATTGATGGACTCGTAATACTCGATGGTCATATTGCGGGTTTTATCCAATACCTGTTCCTGCAACTGAGGCATGGTCCAGTTCATGATCATGGTTGCCAAGGTACCGATCAGTGCGGTAACTGCCAACATGATGAAGATATTTTTAAGGGCTACAGAAAAGCTCCAGTAACCACCATTTGCCGTACGAAGGGATTTTGAAAAAACCGCTACCAAAATCAAGAAAGGGATATAGTTAACCGCTCCTGCCTGTATAGCCGAACTCATTAGTGTGGTTCCATTAATGGTAATATACATAGAAGCTATAGCCAATACCACCGAAACCACCCCAAGGATAATCCCATAGGTAATTGCTTTCTTCTTCAATAACGGATTTTCGTTAGTTGTCAATTCCATAATTTATTTGTTAAAGTTGATCATTAATTGATATAAGGCTAAAGATAATGATTTATTTGCCGCATACTTAGAAAAATCTCCCAATTGTCCTTCATTTGGATTTTGCTCGTAAAAGAAAGAAACCAAAGGATAAAACAGCTCATAAATCTCCTCATCTTTCGACTGGCTATCGGCAACCTTAGCGATCTGCTCATAAGAGCTCTCAACTAACAACTGATTGGCAATCACATTTTCATAAATTTCGTATTCATCTTGGAATTCATCTTCTTCCACCAATAGGAACTCTTTCAGGAAATCATCCAAAGATGGTTCGATCTCATCATCTGCACATTCTTTTAGGTATAAGAGGATGTTCAGCATCTCCGAACCCCTTTCAATGGTCTCGTCTTCGATGGCTTCCCATTCTTCCGACTCCAGGTAATCCTCTTCCAGTTTCAATACATCTTCTGCGAAGAAATTGATCATGAGAAGATCAAACGTGTATTCACGCAATTCTTCAAATTGCTGATGGTCATCAAAAACCGCATCCATATCTGCCACCTTATCCATAAATGGTTTTTCGGCATTGAATACATTTTCCAACGCTGTCTTTACCACAGACGCATCGATATTTTCAGAGTTCGCATAGGCATTAAAACTTGCCTCAAATGCTTTTTTTACTTTCGCTTCCATATTGTTTAGTTTATGATTACCTGGTTGTTATTGATCGTTGCCAAGACCTGGCCTGTCAATTCCTTACCAAATAATGGTGAATTAGTCGATTTGGACTTATTGCTGTTATTATCTAAAGTCCATTTTTTATCCATACTGAATAATACCAAGTTAGCATCCTCACCCTCTACGAGCTGTGGAACTGGAAGATTCAATACCTTACGCGGATTTTCTGCCAATTTTTCTACAATCGATTCTGGGTTGAAGCCGGCTTTAATCAGTAATGGAAGAACAGTTTGCGATGCGATGATGCCATCTTTTGCAATCTGGAATTCTACTTCTTTGAATTCAATTTCGTGTGGGGTATGTTGCGAAACCACCGCATCAATCACACCATCTTTTAGACCTTTGATCAAGGCTTTTACATCACGCTTGGTGCGTAATGGTGGGCTCACTTTATAGTGGCTATCAAAAGATTTGACATCTTCATCGGTAAAAACCAAGTTATGCGCAGCCACATCACAGGTAACCTGGATTCCTTTTGCTTTTGCTTTTTTGATCAGATCTACCGATTCTTCGGTAGAAATCGTACTGAAGTGGATCGGTGATTCATTGTATTCGGCCAAGAATAGATCACGGGAAACCATGATAGACTCTGCCAAGTTAGGGATACCTTTCATGCCCAGGTAGGTACTCACCTCCCCTTCGTTCATTTTATTTCCAGCAGCAATGGATTCATCCTGCGGAAAGGTCATGATCAATCCTTGGAAACCTTTGGCATATAATAACGCTCTTCCCATCAATCCTGCCTGCTGTACACTGCGGTTACCATCGCTGAAGGCTACGGCACCATTGATCTTCATATCGAACAGTTCGGCCAATTCATTTCCTTCCCTTTTTTTGCTCACTGCTCCAACGGGAAAAACATCAACGAGGTTACCCTTTGCCGTATTGACGATCAGGGACACTTCTGAACGGGAATGGATCGGTGGATTGGTATTCGGGTGTACAGCTACACCGGTAAAGCCACCAGATGCTGCCGCAGCAGTACCTGTTTGGATATCTTCCTTGGTTTCATAACCCGGTTCGCCAAAGTTTACATTCAGATCGAAAAAACCGACAGAAAGAAAACTTCCCTTCCCGTTGATCTCCTGAACCTTCCCTTCCGCCTTTACAGACTTGCCAATTTTCTCAATTTTTCCATTTTTAACCAATACATCAACGGATGTTAGGTGTAGCGGATGGCCTGCCGAAACCAATGTTGCAGAAGTAATTAATATTGTTCCCATGAAATATATTGAAAATCAAAAATATAGTGATCGTAATTTTTGTTGGATATAACGAATGCTAATAAAGATAGATACAGCTGTTTCATTAAAAAACAAAAATACAAAATCCTTTGGATTACGAGGATAAAATTATGGTTTTTCTATTTACCCCAGCGGTAGGTCTGCAGATCAAAACCGGCCATATCAAGGACGCGGTCTATTACCGTAGCTGCCAATTCCTCAAAAGTTGCGGGTCTGCTGTAAAAAGACGGCGATGCTGGACAAACGATTCCTCCTGCCTGGGTTACTGCCTGCATATTATTGATGTGGATCAAACTTAATGGCGTTTCCCGAGTGATCAAGATCAGTTTTCTACGTTCTTTCAGGATAACATCAGCCGCTCTGGTGGTAAGGTCTGACGAAGTTCCTTGCGCAATCCTAGCCAAGGTCCCCATGGAGCAGGGAGCTACGATCATGGTCTCAAATTTAGCGGATCCTGATGCAAATGGCGCCATGAAATCATTCTTCTGGTAGAATTTGAAGGAATAATCATTGTAACTCTCATCTCCCAGTTCAAATTTCCAGACATCCTTGGCATTATCCGACATTACCACACCAACCTCTTCCACCTGATCTTTCAGAAGGGTAAGTTTATCCAACAATATTTTGGCATAAATGGAACCTGAGGCACCTGTAATCGCAACTATTATTTTAGACATGATGTAAAATTAGTATTTAGTATTTAGTATTTAGTAAGAAGTACTAGTATTTAGTATAAAGTATTTAGAATTTAGACAGGAGAGCTACTTGCTGGGGATGAGGGATGGTTGGGAATAAAAAAGGGTCGAATAGAATATATTCGACCCTACATCTACCTATGAAAAACATGCCCTTGGGGAGGGCATTACAAAAGTAATTATAAGTCTAAAAATTTAATAAAAAATATAGTTTTATTTATGGTTTTGTAGCTAAATAGCTACAAATATAAAATGATGTTCGTTAACATTAAAATTAATTAGTAATAAAGACATAAAATTTAACCCGTCAATTTTAACGTGCTGTTTAAGAATTCCTATTAAGGAATTATAAATTTAAGTTTTTTTTGCTTAATTCGTAACATAAAAAGTAAGAGTGTATGAGTCTATCTGTCTTGGAAGAATATATTGAAACGGGAAACCATCAGGATCTGGATTTATTGTTGAGTAGAAATCCGGAATTGGTAAAAGAACAAACTTCGCATGAAATCTCGCCTTTGATGCTTGCCTGTTATTATCAGAAAACACAGATCGTTCAGACCATTTTGAAATATATTACTAGCATCACGATCCATGAAGCTTGCGCTGCTGGACTCACAGAACAGGTACAGCTGATGCTGGATCAAAAGCCGGAAGTGATCAACGAACTATCTTCACATGGGTTCTATCCATTGGGTCTAGCTGCCCATTTTGGAAAAGAGGATATTGTGAGGATCCTGCTTAGAAACCACGCCAATCCGAATGCCTACTCCCAGAACGGATTTCAGAGCTACCCTATACATGCTGCCTTATTGAATCAGCACGACAACATTGCAAAAATGCTGATCGAAGCAGGTGCGGAAGTCAATGTGGTACAGAATTCCAGGATATCACCATTGCACATCGCTGCCCAGCAAGGAAACATCGACCTGATCATCATCCTTTTGGAAAATGGAGCACATATCCAGATTCAGAACGACCAAGGTAAGACCGCATCGGATCTAGCTGCCGAAAAGGGATTTCACGAAATTGCGGAAATCCTGAAAGCCTAAACATCGATAGGTTGCTGGAGAATAAAAGCTTAAACGTCGATAGGCTGCTGGAGAATATATGCCCCTATTGGGCAATTAAGGCATTTTTTTAGATCACAGTAATGGGTTTGGAGATGAAGTAGACCTTGACTTTCCATGGCACTGAAGGAAGGCAAACCGGACTTTCTGTATTTCCGCGTCACAACATTTTCTTCTGCTCCTATACTTTCCAACCATTCCATGGCCAGATCCATATGACCTGTCTTTCGAATATGTTTTCCATAGGCAAATAACAAGGGCGCAAAACAATTGATGACCAAAAGATCCGTAAAAGTTTCTGAAAATTCATTGCTATGGTCCTCCGTAGTTTTTTCAAAGTGATAATGTGTTCGCCAATATTTATTTATCGTTGTGTTTCTGAGTTCCTGTTTGATGTCTTCCACATAATGGCTGGAAACTATTTTTGAAAACCAGTTGGTTCGAATGTGGTAGAGGCCCGCCAACTGCGCTAATCTGATAGTAGGGAAATTTGCCGGTCTCATCCGGAGGAATTTCCACTGATAAACTGACATTTCCGCTAAACCGAATCCCTGTTTTATATACTCATATTCTTTCTGCAATTGTGTCGGATAGCTTTCCTTCCCTTTATAGGCTGTTAAAAAACCCGCCTGACCAAAGAACATCGCTTGGATGCTTTTTGGCTTATCGGCGAACTTGGCGAGCAATTTCAGGTTGATCAGTTCCGCCCAATCCAGAAAAGCTTGTTTATTTACCTTAAATCCAAACGATCCAGCCAGCATGCTCAAGGTTATCCTTTCCCAATCGCCTTTAAAACGTTTATTTTGAAGCATGATCTGTTGATACCTCCCTTCCAAACGTTCAACCGCAGCCCGCTGAACAGTTTGGAGCTTGATATGCATGGGGATCTTTTTCATTCGATAGGCACAAGACAACCAATGCCCATTATGAAGCAGATCCAAGGCTTTTTCCAAGACTTCTTCATCCACTAACTGCTGAAGGTTGAGGTTGGGGATCCAAGTTCCATCCGAAAGATAACAGGCCATCTCCCCTTCCCAGATGACATGCAGAATAACAGCATTATAGGCTTCGTCCTGATGATGACGATGCACCATCCAATCTTTCGCATCCACATGAAGTTCAATATGTCCAAACCATTGCTGACCAGCAATCTTTAATTCGGCAAAAAGGAAATCAGGACCTGCGTGTTCGTTGAATTGACCTGGTTTAATAACCTGAACCTGCTTTCCACAAGTGGTTTTCATCATTAATGGCTTGAATAGCCGGAAACGCCAGATAAAATGCAATAGCTCTTCGGGGATTCGCATCCCTAAAACTAAAAATAAGGTAATAAGAAATTATTAGTTGATTATTAAGGTTTTATAAGGATTTCCAAGGTATCAGATCCTACCTTTAATTTTTCTTTTATACTGCCGTTGATCTTCGGCGCTTCCATGCCTGCTCCCCAGTTTTCGGAAGATTTAAAAATGCGCGCTTCATCCCATAAGCCAGCCTGGATAAATTGTTCTAAGGTTTTCTTGCCACCCTCTACAATCAAGGATTGTATATCCATCAGATATAATTGATATAAGACCTGCTGGGGAAGATATAGGTCGAAATTTTCGAATGCAATCAATTTGATGTTTCCTTGCCAATCGGTTTGTTCGGCATTGAAAACGATGGTATCGGCTTCCGTGGAATAAAGATTAGCCGCTCTGCTGATTTCCAAACGCTTATCGATCAAAACGCGTTTTGGATTTCTACCGGACCATTCTCTGGCAGTAAGGGAGGGATTGTCGGCGAGCGCAGTTCCTTTTCCAACTAATATCGCATCTTCTTGGGTTCGCCATTGATGCACCAATTGTTTACTGGCCGCATTGCTGATCCACTTTTGGGAACCATCCGCTGGTGCAAAATAACCATCGTTGGTCTCTGCCCATTTTAGGATGATATAAGGTCTAAAATCTTTTAGTCGGGTAAAAAAGCGTCGGTTCACCCATTTCGCTTCTTTTTCTAAAACACCTATCACTACTTCGATCCCTGCCTCCTTCAGCTTTTGGATCCCCAAACCATTTACTTTTGCAAATGGATCCTGACAGGCAATAACAGCTTTTTTGAACTTTTTGGAGACGATGAGATCGGCACATGGAGGTGTTTTACCAAAATGCGCACAGGGTTCTAAAGAAACATAGATGGTACTTTCTTGAAATAGCTTCTCTGCTGATTCAGGAAACTTAAGCATGGCATCTTGGATCGCATTGACTTCGGCATGTGGGCCACCATAGGGTGAAGTATATCCCTCGCCAATGATTTTCCCATCATGTACAATCACAGCACCGACCATCGGGTTGGGACTGGTTTTACCGGCTCCCATTACCGCCAGATCAAGACATCGCTGCATGAATAATACTTCCCTGTTCATGTTTCCCCTTTTCAATTTTGCTAACACAGCAAAACTATCAATTAAATCCAATAAAATTAACAATGAAGCATTTTTTGTAGGTTTGCAGCATGGAAACCTTAGGAAGCATCCAACAACAGTTCCTGCAAGAGCTGAGCAGTCTATATGAGCAAGATGAAATCAAATCCATCTTCCAAATTGTTTTATTGGATCGATTGGGAATTTCGAAAGCTAAGTTTTTGCTGGAGAAGGATATGGTGCTAGATGCACAACAGCTTCATTCTTTACAGCAGGTTCTTTCCCAGTTGAAATCAGCAAAACCTGTTCAACATATTTTGGGAAAAGCTCCCTTTTATGGGATGGAGTTCTTGGTTACAGAAGATACCTTGATTCCAAGACCGGAGACAGAGGAATTAGTGGATCTGATAGTTAAGGATTTCCAATTCATTGCTAAAGATTTACAATCAGGTATAAAGAAGATTCCAGCTGACGAGTCGGTCAATCTTCAAATCATTGATATCGGCACAGGATCGGGTTGTATTGCGATCGCTTTGCAGAAAAACCTTTCTCATGCGCAGACCATGGCCGTCGAACTTTCTCCTGAAGCGATCGCAGTGGCAAAAGAAAATGCGGTAAAGAATGGGGTCGACATCAATTTCAGATGCCTGGATATCCTGGAATGGGAGGTTGTTTTCCAGGATGAGGAATTTGATATCATTGTAAGTAATCCACCCTATATTACGCAGGATGAAAAAAAGGAAATGCATGACAATGTATTACAGTTTGAACCACATTCGGCCTTGTTTGTGGAGGATGATGCACCTCTCCTATTTTATGATCATATATCCTCATTTGCCAAGAAGCATCTAAAAGCGGATGGGGTTTTATATTTTGAAATCAACCAGTATTTAGCGAAGGAAACGCAGGATATGATTTTTAAAAAAGGATTTTCGGAAGTTCGAATAATAAATGACCTGAATGGGGTTCCACGTATGATTAAAGCGAAAAAATAATCAAACTGAAAAACAGTAAGTTATTTGGTTGAACACAAAAATTAGCATAAAAGATTTGGCACATATCAACCTTTTTTCTACCTTTGCATCACTTCAAACAACGAAGTAGTTCTTGAAATAAAGAATTCCGATTCCGTAGCTCAGCTGGTAGAGCAATACACTTTTAATGTATGGGTCCTGGGTTCGAGTCCCAGCGGGATCACAAAAAAAGCAACTCCAAAAGGGTTGCTTTTTTTTGTTTATCGTCTTTCCTATTTAATTGCTAATAGTCACCATTGGCTTACCTTCTTTACAAGATATAGTAGCTTGCTTATTACTCGACATTCCATCGCATTTAATATTCTCAAGTTGGTTCTTTCTATTGTTTAGTTGATAATAATTTAGAAGTAATTCTTGAAATTCTTTATTCCTTATTGTTTTATGAATAGCAAAACCTTCATAATTACAATTCACAATCAAAATCATAGAACCCCATTCAGATGGGTCTGTGCAGTTTACATCTTTATAGAAATCCATGATATTCTTTTTAAATTTAGGCAACTCCTCATTCACCTCTTGGATAGTCAGATCTTGGACAAAAAGCATAGTAGCTTTACCATCTCGACAAACTACTTTGATTGGAGGAATCGGGTATAAAAAGTCAAATATAATTCCTTCCCTTGCAGCAGCTTCCAATATTTTATTAAAATAGTTATCATACTCCGCCAATAAACGATCGAACTGTGCCTGAATAGAGGGATGGATTAAAAAATAATTGTGTTTATAAACTACTTTAAAAGTAGAAATATCCTGACATGGAACAGATTCGCTCAACAAATTGATCTCTCTTTTTTTTTCCTGCGCGCGCTTACCCCAATAGGAGGATGACTTTAATTCATCACTTTTAGAACAGGAAAAGAGTTGGAAAATCAACAATACAAGGAAAGAATAGGTGAAAATTTTCATAACAAATAATGGTTAGTTAAAAATACTAACGTAAGCAATATTGATTTTGCTACCAATCTTGGATAATAATCGAAAATAATTTTACAATAGAAGACTTAAACAATCGATATCGTTTACCATTATGCGGATGTGGAATTGCTATATGCTAAGGTATTAAACGAATGAATGGTCCTACAGCAGAAGCATATTCTTTTCTAAACGATTTTAGAACGGTAATTATAAATGTCTTTTAATCAAGAACCCCGTCAATATAAAATGGCGGGGTCTTTCTATTTTTGAGCGAAAATATATGTATATTAGTTTCATTAAACCAATTATTGAGTATTATAATGCTCATGTATATTTTTATCAATTATAATCCTTTAGACATGAAAAAAATCCTTTATTTAATATTTTCAACTTCTTTTCTGTTCTTGTTTTTAACGACAAAAGCACAAAATTCAATTATAACAGACCAAATAGAATTAGGGATTATCGCCAGTAATGAAAAGGATCCTAAATTGAGGAAAATTGCAATTGAAAAAATAACCGATCAAATAGAGTTAGGCATTATTGCCAGTAATGAAGAGGATCCTAAATTGAGGAAAATTGCAATTGAAAAAATAACCGATCAAATAGAGTTAGGTATTATCGCCAGTAATGAAGAGGATCCTAAATTGAGAAAAATTGCAATTGAAAAAATAACCGATCAAATAGAGTTAGGGAATATCGCCAGTAATGAAGAGGATCCTAAATTGAGAAAAATTGCAATTGAAAAAATAACAGACCAAATGGAGTTAGGGAATATCGCTAGTAATGAGGAAAATCCTAAATTGAGAAAAATTGCAATTAAAAAAATAAAAGACCAAATGGAGTTAGGGAATATTGCCAGTAATGAAGAGGATCCTAAGTTAAGAAAAATTGCAATTGAAAAAATAACAGACCAAATGGAGTTAGGGAATATCGCTAGCAATGAAGAAAATCGTAAATTGAGAAAAATTGCAATTGAAAAAATAACAGACCAAATGGAGTTAGGGAATATCGCTAATAATGAAGAGGATCCTAAATTGAGAAAAATTGCAATTAAAAAAATGGGAAAATCTAAAAATTAAATTTTCATCCTAGGATTTTCGGATAATCTAGACCTTCTCCTTATCTCGTATAATGCATCAAATATGAAAGATTTCTTTAAAGAACTCCTAGAATATGGCACATATTACAACCGACAATTAATTGATATTATAAATCAAAACCCTTCACATATCTCTGATAGAACGATGTCTTTAATGAGCCATATATTAAATGCACATCACATCTGGAATTGTAGAATAGCTGGAAAAAAAAACTTATATGCAGTTTGGCAGAATCAACCAAGGGAACACCTGCTTGAAATCGAGTTAACAAATTTCTGGTCGAGCGAAGATATTCTCGAAGGTTATGAGTTAGACCAAATAATTCTTTACGCAAATAGTCAAGGTCAACAGTTTGAGCGCAGTGTGCGAGATATATTATTTCACATCATCAACCATACAACTTACCACAGAGCACAAATAGCCAGCGATTTAAAGGTAAATGGTTTAACCCCTCTTCTAACCGATTACATTCACTACAAACGTTAATAATAATTTAAAGATCGTACTATAAAAGGACATTTAATCTCTCCAATATGATCAATAATTTAGAATTACATTTTATCGGATTGTATTCAAAATACGGAACGGATACTAACCTGGGAAAGGAGAATTGGATTGAACTAAAGGAACAATATCAGGCCAAAGGAAGATACTACCATAATCTGGATCACATTACAGCAATGCTGATGGAATTGGAATCTGTAAAGGAAATGCTGATAAATATTGATTTATTGTTTTTTGCAGTATACTATCATGATGTAATTTATCTCCCCCACTCTAGCTGTAATGAGGTAGATAGTGCCAATTTTGCACGAGAGCGATTGGTAAATACAAACCTAAATAATAAACAAATTGATCAAATTGCAGATTTGATTTTATCAACCAAAAAACACGAATTACACCAAGAATCTGATTTTAATTACCTAATTGATGCGGATCTTAGCATTTTAGGGAAACCATGGGAAATATACCTACAGTATATTAAAAATATACGGAAAGAATATGCCATGTTTTCTGACACAATTTATAATTCCGGACGTAGTAAATTTTTAAAGCATTTATTAGCTGAAGAACAGGTGTTTAAAACTGCTTGGTTTCAGAAAAAATACGAGGAACAAGCAAGAGCCAATCTAGCAAGAGAATTGGCTCTATTTTGATAATTAATTGAAAATCAGATTTAATAAATTCTTATTTCTTCTCTTCCTCTTTTACCACTGTTAATGGCTTCCTATATCTATTCTTCACAAAAACCTCCTGACCATCGGGAAAAGTCAAAATTAAATCGTTAAAACGTCCTCGTGCTCGGATAGAAACACTCTCTCCGCCTGCATCATTCAACCGAAAACTTTGTTGACTTTGAACGACCAATGTTTTTATCTCCTTACCCCCTTCAATCATTCTGAATACACCGGAACGATCAAATTTAATCTCCATTTTTCTACCTTCATTATCACTTAATTCATAACTTCCATTTAATTTTCCATTTACCGTAATTTCATAACCCTTCTCGTCTTTGACCGTCCTTTTTCCGGCAAAACTAAATTTCATGGTCATGGTATACTCTCTCCCCTTACCGGTGCTGAAATACCATTTATTAAATCGATTACTGCGGGATTTCACCCAATTATCGCTATTGGTTTCCAATGAATAATTATTATCGAGATCAGGCGCTACAGAAATATAATTGTTGTAATCATCATAGATTTCAAAACCTCCGGATTTATTGCTTTCTAACAATAGAAAATCACTATCACTGAAATTCATTAAGGAGTTCTCACTGAATACATTCAACCAAAGGATGGTATTTGCAATCTCCTCTCCGAATATGGCTTTATAAACCACCTCTAAAAGATGATTTTCCCCTACTCGATAGAATAATTCTGAATTATCGGAAATGGTGGAATCGGTTAAAGAAATTTTTGAACTGTTTGGAAGAATAGGTTCAGCTTTGACTTGTGCTGTAAACGAAAATACGAATGCAAAAAAGAAGCATACACGAAGGGCTAATTTCATAAAATTGGATTTGATTAATTAATTTAAAACTTAAAATAAAATCTTAACATAATTAATGACTTTCAATAAAGATTTAAGTTTAATCAAATTTCAGATTTATTTTCCCGATATAATAGAAGCATGATTTTTCCTTCAAAATAAATCCATAATAATTTTATATATTTAGAATTAATGAATTTTTTTCACTCTATGAAATGGAACCCAAATTTATACGATCAGAAACATGGATTTGTTTCCCAATATGGCGAAGACGTTATAAAACTCCTAGCTCCGCTCAAAAACGAACTTATCCTCGATTTAGGTTGTGGAACCGGTGATCTCACCAACCGAATACAACTTGAAGGGGCCACTGTAATGGGAACAGATTTTTCCGAAGAAATGATCAGGAAAGCGAAAGAAAAATACCCCTCCATCAAGTTCACTGTGGAGGATGCCCGAAACATTGATTACAAAGAAACCCTCGATGCTGTATTTTCTAATGCGGCCTTACACTGGATGCTGGAAAAAGAAGCTGTAATAAAGAGCGTTTATAAAAGTTTGAAAAAAGGAGGCCGATTTGTCGCCGAATTTGGCGGAAAAGGAAATGTGGAGAAAATCAGACTCGCCTTAAAAAATATATTGGCTGAAACAGGAAACCAAGAAATTGCTGAAAAAGAGATCTGGTATTTCCCTTCTATTTCAGAATATGCAACTTTACTGGAGAAAAATGGGTTCCAGGTTGTGTATGCTGTTCTATTTGAGCGAGAAACTTTATTAGCCGATAAAGACGGAGTGAAAAACTGGCTGAAGATGTTTGCTACTTCCTATTTAGAAAATTTAGATCCAGAAACCGCTGAAAATATATTAGACGAGGTTCAGGAAAAAATAAGACCTACCAATCTTAGGGATGATAACTGGTACGCTGATTATGTGAGGCTAAGGTTTATTGCCATTAAGGAGTGACGAATCTATTTTATTTCCAATAATCTGTATAGCTATAAAAGGACAAGACATATATTGTCTTCTTAATGCAAGCGCATTGCAAGTGAGGTGTAAGTGATATGTAAGTGCTAAAAGGCACTTAGAACCCACCTACATGCCACCTCCATCCAACTTCCACCTTGAACCAAATAGGTTTTGTTTATGCTTATTTAATACAAAACTCATAAACAATTAATTATAAAAGCCTTTTAATTGGCTATAATTCCCATTAATTTCATCCTGTAAATGATAGCAAGAAAAATAAATTTTAAATGGCATGGGAACAATAAATAAAAATGGAAATATCTCCGGTCTAGTTGGCAATTTGGTTTTCCGAGAATGGAATGGTTTACAAATTGTTCAATCAAAACCCAAGGGTAGAAAACCAGCACCTGGAACCATCAAAGCCGCTAAGATTTTAGGTTTAAAGAGTAAGCTTTCCGCTATTATACGAAAAAGACTAATTTCAAAACAGGAATTTCAAGATGCTGCCTGCCATACTCGTTTAATAAAAAAATTAACAAGATTTAGCTTGAGCTCTGATCAATCCCCAAATGAGTTATCGAATTTCTCGAATGTGGATATGAGTAGATTAGTTGGTTTTCCATACAATCCATCATCCCACTTGGAGGATAATATAGGCTTCAAGCCAACAATAAATTTGAATAAGGACCAACAAATAGAAATTCAAATGCCAGAAAGCATGGCCAAAGAGCAATTAAAAACTCCCCGAAATTGCTCTTTCCTGGAACTTCTATTTCAATGCCTACACATTTCCAAGGGATTAAAACTAATCCAATCTTTGGGTCAGGTTAAAGTGGATATAAATCTATCTTTAGCATTAAGTTCCCAGAATATTTTCAATAAACACGTTATTAATTTACCAAAAGATGATGAAGGGATGATAAGCTTTACAACACCAAAAAATTTCATCCCGGAGGAATAATCGCTGGATTTATAGTTTAATAATCCAAATTCGGGATCAGGTCATACTTCATTCCTGGCAAGCCCAAAAGCTTTCGCATGAGGCCCATCTGCCCACAAAGATAATCTGCACGGCCAATACACATGCCCACAAAGTTCAGTACATCCTCTTTTACAAAAGGGATACCCATTCCTATAGGGAAATCCCGTTCCAGTTCCTGATCGGTCACTTCCAATAAGCGCTGATAAACCAATGGCGATACCTCTTTAAAATTAACGATCAATTCCTCCAAGGTTGGGTAAGTGATTGTGTGATCTAAGGCCTTCGCTTGGAAAAAAAGATCATCAAAAGGATCCTTCATATCCAAACCCAGAACTTGCCCCATACCATAGCGTGTATTCACATAATTTCCAGCCATCCATACGACATGATTGGTTTTATTATCAATACGCTGTAAAGCAGCTTCTTCAGAGATACCGTCGAGTACATTGAGAAAATTTTGGGAATGCATCCTGTACGCGGGAATGATAATATCTAGTTTGTGTGATTTTGGAGTTTTCATAGCTTAAAATTTTATGTTGTTAGCATTTCATTAATTACCATTGGCAGCGGATTATTCCACTACGGTATTGTCTGGCATCTTGGAGAAATCCACATAGGTCAGGTTCCAACCAAATCCATTGATATCCCAAAAGGAATTTTGGTACATCCAACCATAATCCTGCGGTTCTTCATGCTGGGAAGCGCCATTTTCCAGGGCTAACCGAATAACCTCATCAATCTCTTCGCGGGAATTACAGCTCAATGCAACTACAACCTGACTGGTTCCTGGCATTGGAAGAGGTTTCTCGGTCAGTGTTTTAAAAAAATCCTCGAATATGAACATGGCATAAAGCTGGCTTTCTTTGAGTACCACCGTAACAGCCCTTTCATCTGTCATTTCCTCGTTGAAACTAAACCCTAATGCCTGCCAAAATTTCTTTGTTCTTTCAACATCCTTGATGGCAAAGTTGATATATGCTGTGTTGATTTCCATTTACTGTGTTTATTAGTTCTACCCTTAATGGTATAATCAAATTTAGGCAGCAATTAGTAAAGAAAACTTTTCCTATGGCAAGAAATGGAGTTACCTGGAATTCACTGATTACCTTTAAGTAAGTCATAGTAAACCAACCCTTTTCTCTGTTTATCTTTGTCTTATAAAAATAAAATTGACATGGAAAACAACAATACAATTTCAACCCTTTTAGTGGCCAATGCATACGGTCCTGCTGATGTATTAACTTTTCAGGATTTTGATCTTGGAGAATTGAGAAATGGCTATGCCCGCATCAAAACCAAAACTGCGGGTATCAATCCGATCGATGCCCGCCGGATGACCGGAGAATTCAAACATTCAGGTTTGCCGCAAACATTCGGAACCGAATTTTCCGGAGAGATTTTGGCGATTGGTGAAAACAGTCAAGGATTTAAGATCGGGGATGCTGTACTAGGTTCAGGAGATGGTTTCACCCACGCAAGCGTGATTGATGTACCTATTGGAAACCTTATCCGTAAGCCTGAGAACATCTCTTGGGAAGTGGCAGGGTCTGTTGCAGGAGTTTCCCAAACCGCCATGACCATATTGGATGAAATTGGAGATATCAAATCCTTGTTGATCCATGGTGCTTCAGGAGGTGTGGGTTCCATTACGGTTCAATTGGCGAAGGAACGTGGAATAACGGTTATCGGTACGGCTTCCAAAAGAAAGTTGGAATACATGGAGAGTTTAGGTGCGATTGCAGTGGAATATGGTGATGGCTTGATCGAAAGGATTAAGGCAGCACATCCGGAAGCTATCGATGCAGCAGTGGATATGATCGGTACGGAAGAGGCAACACAAGCTTCCCTTGCTACGGTAAAACCAGATGGGGTAATTGCTACGATTGCCGGGAAACCAGTTTCCTCGAAAAGAGTGATTCCAATCTGGGTAAAAAGAAACCCTAAGAACCTACAATTTGTAGTGGATGGGTTGGCTTCAGGGAAATTCCAATGGGAAATCGATAGTGTGTTCCCATTTGATAAAGCAAAAGATGCTTTTTCAAAAATATTGGAAGGACACACAAAAGGTAAACTTTTGTTACAATTCTAAGGCAATTCTTAAAATATATAGTTATTAAACGAGTTCTTTTGTAACAAAGTAAAAAAAAGGGCGACACTTTTTTAAAAAATTACACAAACGTTTGCGTCTTACCTGCGCAAACGTTTGCGATTTAAAAATAGACCCAAATATTGTATTATCGGGGTATTTAGTAAGTGTTAAGGGTTTGTTAATTCGCTGCTTTTATTGCAAAATTGCAGATAAAATAACAGCTAATTATGAACAGGAATCTATTAACTCTAGCATTTATGCTATTCTTTGCTTCCTTTCTCTATGCACAGGACATCACCTTAACGGGTACCGTCAAAAACAAAGACGGACAACCAGTTGAGAGTATCACTGTCAGAGAAAAGACCGGAAGCGCCGCGACCTCTACTTCAGCGGACGGATCCTTTACCCTTAACGTCAAAAGTTCTACCGGAACATTGGTCTTTACAGGTATTGGATATACGAGACTGGAAAGAGCTTACCAAGGTACGGGGCCAGTAAATGTGGTCATCCAAGCGGATGAAGGGAACTTGGAAGAAGTAATCATCGTTGGTTACCAAAGACAGTCCATGAAAAAGACCACCAGTGCGGTTCAGGTAATCTCTGGAGAACAGATCGAGAACCTAGCGGCACCAAGTTTTGAAAGTTTATTACAGGGACGTGTTTCCGGTGTGAACATCCAGAACTTCACCGGTGAGCCAGGTGCCAGAAACACCTTCACCGTACGTGGTAACACCACCATCTCCCCTGACCTGAATTCAGAAGTGGATTTGGCGAACACCATGAGTTCCCCATTGTACATTATCGATGGTATGCCTTTGTCCGTAAATGACTTGGCTACATCTTCTGCTACAGGAACGAACTACATCGCAGGCATCAACATCAATGACATCGAGAGCATCGTTGTTCAAAAGGATGCTTCTGCAACAGCGGTTTGGGGTTCTAGAGGTGCAAACGGCGTCATCATTATCAAAACCAAATCAGGTAGATCAGGAAAACCTCAAATCCGTTTATCGTATTACAAAGGGATCACAGAAAGACCTGAATTGCAAAAAACCTTATTAGGTTCTACAGAGCGTTGGGAAAAGATGAATATCCTAAGCCAATACTCCACACCAAGTAATTACGGAGGCGGATTTACACAAGCTTTGACCGATAGTTTGAACACAAGCTATAACAATGCAACGGATTGGCAAGATCTTTTTTATACTTCCGGTAACATCGACAACGTAGATGGAAGTATATCTGGAGGTACTGATATCGTAAATTACCGTCTATCCTTAGGTTATTATAATGAGGATGGTATTGTTAGAAATACGGGTTTCAAACGTTATTCATTAAGAGGTAATTTTGGTTTTAACCTAGCATCATTCCTTCGTAGTGACCTGATGTTCTCTACCACTAGAATGAGCAGAAAAAGAGGTTTGGGTCGTGGTATTAATGAGATCGTTCCGGTAAACCAAGCTGGTATGCCTTCTTCATTTGTTGGACTATCCGATGCAGATTATGATTTTTACCTAGGACAATATGACAAGTTATTGGACGATAACAAAACAGATGTTTTGAACATGTTCTCCAAAACCTATGTTGATATCATCCCAGGTCTGCAATATTCCTTCGAAGCTTCGGTTCAGGCAAATTTAGATCGTCGTGATCAATTTCAGCCAAGAGAGCTGAATGGTGGTACGAACTTCGCAGCTTCTAACAAGAATGATGCATTTACCTATAACTTAGCGAATGTCATCAACTATAACAAAACACTGGCTGAAGACCACAATATTACCTTTACCGGTATTCAGTCTTTTCAGTATGACGATTTCAAAAACCTTAACTTAACTGGATATAACCTACCTACAGATGATATCCACGTGGTACAAGGTGTTGCACAAAAAGATCTTTACGGTTCAAGCAACAGAAGAAATTCAGGACTGGTTTCCTATATGGGACAATTCGCTTACGATTATAAAGCAAAATATCTTTTCAATGCTTCATGGAGAGCTGATGCATCTTCCCGTTTTGGTAAAGATACCAAATGGGGTTACTTCCCTTCCCTATCATTAGGTTGGGTTGCATCTGATGAAGCATTCATGAAAAACCTGGAGTTTGTAAACTTCTTGAAGTTTAGAGGTAGCTGGGGTAGATCTGGGGTATTACCTGCCGATTTCTATGCACCTTTCAACGTTTGGGATCTATCAACAACCACTTATGATGGCGAAAATATTGCAACCCCATCTTTTGATAAACCATTAACTCTACCAAACCTAACTTGGAACAAATCAGAACAATCTAATATTGGTTTTGATTTGAACATGTTGGACAACAGGTTGAACATCGTATTCGATGCATACCGTAAGATTACAAAGGATCCTATCCTTTCCTTCCCTTATCCTTTTTATACGGGATACACTAGACTATCCTATAACGTCCCTATGACGATCTATAACGAAGGATTTGATCTATCTATCTCAACTAGAAATATGCCTTCTGGTAAGGATTTCCAATGGAATACAAATTTAAACCTTACCTATAATAAAAATAGAATCGGATCTCTTCCATATAATGATAAGAGTTTCTATGCGGAGACTTACGGGTACAATCAACAGTTATTATTCCGTGTAGGAAGTCCAATCTACCAATGGGCACAGATGATTTACCAAGGAGTATATAACCGTTTGGAAGATATTCCTGTAAACCCTATCACGGGTAGTAAATTGTCTTACTTCAAAACCTACAATCCGGTATTACCGGGTTATCCAAACTGGTTAGATGTGAATGGTGATTGGGATGTATGGAGTGATGAAGATAAAGGAGCTGCTGATGGTGACTTGGTTCCAACAGGTGATCCAAACCCTAAATTCACGGGAGGTCTATACAACGAATTCACTTATAAAAACTTCACTTTAGGGATTTTGGGTACATTTACCTTTGGACGTGATATCATCAATACCTTAAAGGCAAATCAGTTCAATAACATTGCAGGAAATGTTTACAATTTCACCAATCTTCGTCTTCCTGATTTGGAAGGATTAGATTATTGGACACCGGAGAAAGCAAAAGATCCTAATTTCCAAGCGAATTTCCCATCCATCCAACCGGGTAATTATTTTTACCAATTCTTACCTTTCAGTACCATGTGGAACGAACAAGGCGATTACTTCAAAATCAAAACCATTACGGTTGGTTATTTGTTGCCAGCTAACCTGACTAAAAAATTAGGTATCGGCATGAACCGCGTTAGATTCTACGGTATGATGGACAATGTATTGACCATTCAATCTGCAAACGTTCCAGATGCTGAATTAATCACACCTCAAGGTGAATATTCTGGTGGTGCCTATCCATTGCCAAGGAAATATACCCTTGGTCTTGAAGTTAACTTTTAACACCGAAACATCATGAAAATTAAATCATTAATAACATACATCTGCTGCGCATTCATCATCGTGAATTTCAGCGCTTGTAAGAAATATATCGATCTGGAACCAGAGAACAGCACCTATGATGAGGTTTTCTGGACGGATGCCAACAATATTCCGAAGGCCAATGCCGGAGCCTATTCCATGCTTAGGGATGCCTTAAGAGCAGATCGTTCCTTTTTTATTTTCGGCGATCTAGCTGGAGGTAACTTTGTTACTGGGGGAGATTACTGGAATTATAAGGACCTTTCTAAAGGCGGAAATTTCAAATTTGGATATGCTCCTTATTTAGAAGGAAGCCTTTGGAATTGGACAAGATTCTATGCAATTGTTAATCAATGTAATTTGATCATTGAAAAAACACCTGCGCTTCCTGCTGACGATTTCCCAAATGGAGAAACAGAGAAAAATCAATTGATTGCAGAAGCACGTTTCATCCGTGCCTATACCAATTTCTATATGCAACGTGTTTGGGGAGATATCCTTTTGATCAAGGAATCTTACAAAGATCCTCAGAACATCCCTCCTATTGCTAGAAGTCCATTGGAGGAAACCATGGCATTCTGTATAGATGACCTGTTATTTGGGATTGATAATTTGCCTACTACAGGTAGTAAAGCAAAAGCTTCCAAAGGTGCAGTACAAGCCCTATTGGCGCACGTATATGCTTGGAAACATGATTATGTAAATGCAGAAAAATATGCCAATGATGTACTTTCAGCAGGATATTCTCTAGAGTCAACGGCAGATTATCGCAAGATCTGGGCAGGAAACTCGAAAGAGTCTATCTGGGAATTGAGCATGTTATACAATACCAGTGGTGAAGAGCATTCGCAAGGATTCTTCAATGCGTTTTTAGCAGACCCTGCAGTTCCAGGAAAGTCGGTTGCCTCAGCATGGACTTTTGACCAGGATGTGTTGGAAGATGTATTTACCACATCAGAACGTGGTGCACGATTTGATTCCATCGCTACAAGAGGTGCAAATGATCAAACTTATTTCCTTCGTAAATACGATAATTTTGTTGAATATCCACCAAAAGTACCTGGAGGTTCTTACTACGCCATCAGTAATAACTTGGTATTATTACGCTTAGCGGATCTACGTCTTTTGCATGCAGAGGCTGCATTAAAGAACGGTAAACCTCAAGTAGCTTTAGCTGATTTAAACATTATCCGTAAGCGCGCTGGCATCAGTGAGTTGACTTCTGCTGGATCAGATCTTATGATTGAAATCTTTAAAGAGAGAAGACGCGAACTTATCGGTGAAGGATCTACCCAATTCGATTTGATCCGTATGGAAATGTTCAATAAAATCGCTGAATTCTCAGCCATTTATTCTGCAGACCGTCTTGCCAATCAAGGGTATTTCTGGCCATTGAACATGCGAGCTTTATTACCTCAGAATGAATTATTAACTCAAAATCCTTGGTGGATTAAACAATAGCACTATGAAAACCAATAACATATTATATTTTGTTTTAATCATTGGAACTTTTATCCTATCCCAAGGATGTAAGAAAGATGATTACCGTATAGGCGGCGATGTACATGATCCAAATATCAGAATGTCGACCTATGATTATTTAAAAAGCAACAAGTATGGGCTTTTCGATACCTTATTAATGTTGGTCGATAAAGCAGGCATAAAAGATAAGATCAACCAGCAAGGTGTTACCTTCTTTGCTCCTACTGATTTTGCCATTAAAAATTATGTGAATTCCAGAACTTTGGCTATCCAAAAGATCGACCCTTTCAAAAAATGGACAGTGGATTCGATCATGAAATATGAATTGCCGAGATTTGCAGATTCATTGGATGTGTATTTTGTAAAAGAAAGCCTTCCTAATGTAAATTTAACCATGGAAGGTAAGATCTATAAGAATCAGAAGAATAAAGAAGTGGTAGTTTCCTATGAGGAGACGAGAGATCCGAATTTAGGCTATAATCCAAATTCATCTATCATTCCTAGAGTGGTCTATTACACCTACTTATACCAGACCTTAAGTCCAGGATTTGATGTAAAGGAAATCGCATACCCTGTAGGCGTTCGTACGTTGGTTCAAACATCCAATGCACAGACAACCACCGGTACATTACATGTATTAAACAATTCGCATACCTTATTTTATTATAGATAGCCATGAAGAATAAATATATAATTGCTGCTCTCTTGTTAGGTACTTTAGCAACTGGAGCTTGTAAAAAGATTCCTGATGGAAACTTGAGTAATATTATCAGATATGAGGTTCAACCTTCTACCATTCAACAGGGAAGAGCCTACGTTTCCACTGCAATTAATCCAGAGGGATCTACAAAACCATTGAACATTAAATTGGTCAATGTATACAACCGCGAGACCGGTGAAAATGTGACTCCTTTGTTCGAGAAGACATATGCCCATAAGGTGTGGAAAGCGTTATATGATCCGAAAAAAGACACTACCTTAGAGCAGATCAATGCAAAACGTATTGATACCATGATCCATCCAATTGTGATCAACCCGGTATCTGGTCAGATCGAAGCAAATTATACGACTGTCAACCTTCCTTTAGGGAAGTATAAATTTGATTTGGAAATAAGTAATCCTACTGGTACCAAATTTTATAAAGACATCGGATCATTTGACTTAGTAGAAGCGCCTTTATTCGAAATACCAGCAGTACGTTCAACTGTAGCGATGAAAGTGGGTGCAGAAGGAACAACTAAGGTAATTACCAGTGGAGTAGAGCACATCCGCGTTACCCGTACTTCAGAAACTGGAGACAAGGTGATCGTGAAGATTGTGGATAAGAATGGAAATGCTTTCAATCCTAGCAAAGGTGAGATTGCAAGACGACCAAATAGTGGTAATACACCAGGTTTCTTGCAGACCATGCAGGATTATGCGATCTCGACTCAATTATTTGACGATCGTATGGAATTTGCTTTCGGTGTAGTACCTTTCCCATTGAACTCTTTGGGTAATGGTTTTAACTACTATTACCGTATACCAGCACAATATGTTAAGTATGATGATAGCCTTGGCCTTCCATACAATACTTATTCTTGTAATGCACGTTTTTCTTTTAGAACGTATGCACCTGGAACTTATTTGATCGAAGTCATTGTTCCACAAGTTACTCGCGTTCCTTAATCTTTTTTGGAATGGAATTGAAAGAAGGTGTCTAAAAAGGCACCTTCTTCTGTTTTATAGCTTTCTGGAGCTCCATTATAATTTCATGAGCAATATTAGGCTGCAAGTCGATGTTTTGTACTTTTCAGCAT
>NZ_JAYLLN010000018.1:0-68640 GCF_037126265.1 Sphingobacterium tenebrionis | reverse complement strand
CAAACGAACCGGATGGTTCAAGGGGATACGGTCTAAAATATTCTCAGGAAAAAGACTCGGACTATTGGATGGAAGCGCTTTGAATTGTATGTTTGCCATATTGTTTTTTGGTTGCACCTTAAGATACAAAATCTTGAGGACAAAAAACAGAAAAACCCCGCCATTTTTTAATGACGGGGTTATTTTTTTAAGAGACCTTTTTAGACAGCCCCATTTTTTTTTGGCTGCGTCATTGCGAGGAGGTACGAGGAAGCAATCATTACGTCATTGCGAGAAGGCATGAGGAAGCAATCATTACGTCATTGCGAGGAGGTACGAGGAAGCAATCATTACGTCATTGCGAGGAACGAAGCAATCTTCCCGCATGTCATGCTGAGCGCAGTCGAAGCATTTACATTTGGTACACGTACAGATCCTTCGACTCCGCTCAGGATGACAAAGACGCTGCTCAGGATGACAAAGTTCAAAGATTGCTTCCTCGTACCTCCTCGCAATGACGCGAACCCTCGCAATGACGCGAACCCTCGCGATGTCAATAAACCTCCTAAACACTTTAACTATATTCGGAATAACGCTGATTACTTGTTATCTTTGCAAAAAAATAACAACATGTCCTCACAAAAACATTTAATAGCACCTTCCATCTTAGCTGCGGATTTTGCTGATTTGAAAAAAGATATCCAAATGGTCAATGAAAGTGAAGCAGATTGGTTTCATATTGATATTATGGATGGGGTTTTCGTTCCAAACATCTCTTTTGGTTTCCCAGTGATGCAGGCCATCGCCAAGCATGCCCAAAAACCTTTGGACGTGCATTTGATGATCGTTGATCCAGATCGCTATCTGAAAGTTTGTAAAGATTCCGGTGCGGAAATCATCACCGTGCATTATGAAGCATGTACGCATCTACACCGTACCATCGCGGCTATTAAAGAGTTAGGCTGTAAAGCTGGAGTTGCGTTAAACCCGCATACACCGGTAAGTTTGCTGAAGGATATCATCCAGGATATCGACCTGGTTTGTTTGATGTCGGTGAACCCAGGATTTGGAGGACAGAAATTTATCGAACGCACCTACGATAAGATCAAGGAACTGCGTGCATTGGCGGTAGAAAACAATACCGATCTTTTGATCGAGATTGATGGGGGAGTGGGCACCAGCAATGCTGGACAATTATTGGCGGCTGGAGCGGATGTATTGGTGGCTGGAAGTTTTGTGTTCAGCTCTGAAAATCCGATGGAAACCGTAAAAACCCTGAAGGCGGTAGACCCAAGTTTGAAATACGTTTAGGCTTTTGTTTAGAATATTTCCAAATTAGCTTGGAATGGCAGAATTGCAACTAAACATGGTTTTTTTTGGTATTTTTGCTAATGTACTCAAACAATTTGAGGAAATGATTAGTAGTAGAGTTAAAATCTAATTAAAATAAAAATAAATGGCTTTTGATATAGACATGATTAAGAAGGTTTATGCACAATATGATGAGCGCATCAATGCAGCTCGTCAGATTGTTAATAAACCATTGACTTTATCTGAGAAAATTCTGTATGCTCACCTTTGGGACGGAAACGCGACTGAAGCATACGAACGTGGAAAATCTTACGTGGATTTTGCACCGGATCGCGTAGCAATGCAAGATGCTACTGCACAGATGGCCTTATTGCAGTTCATGCAAGCTGGTCGTGCGAAAGCTGCAGTGCCTTCAACCGTTCACTGTGACCACTTGATCCAAGCTCGTGATGGTGCGGAGCAAGATTTAACGCGTGCAAAACAAGAAAGCTCAGAAGTGTTCAACTTCTTAAGTTCTGTTTCTAATAAATATGGTATCGGTTTCTGGAAACCGGGTGCAGGTATTATTCACCAAGTGGTATTGGAGAACTATGCTTTCCCAGGTGGTATGATGATCGGTACAGACTCCCACACCGTGAATGCGGGTGGATTGGGTATGGTCGCTATCGGTGTTGGTGGTGCTGATGCCTGTGACGTAATGGCTGGATTACCTTGGGAGCTGAAATTCCCGAAATTGATCGGTGTGAAATTGACCGGAAAACTTTCTGGTTGGGCTGCTCCGAAAGATGTGATCTTGAAAGTTGCTGGTATCCTTACAGTAAAAGGTGGTACCGGTGCTATCGTTGAATACTTCGGTGAAGGTGCAGAATCTTTATCTTGTACAGGTAAAGGTACGATCTGTAACATGGGTGCTGAAATTGGTGCTACTACGTCTACATTCGGTTACGATGAGTCTATGGAGCGTTATTTACGCGCTACAGACCGTGCGGATGTTGCGGATGCTGCCAATGCCATCAAACAACACCTTACTGCGGATGCAGAGGTGTATGCAAATCCTGAACAATACTTCGATCAATTGATCGAAATCAATCTATCGGAATTGGAGCCTTCGTTGAACGGTCCTTTTACGCCAGATTTATACACACCAATTTCTCGCATGCGCGAAGAAGCTGGTAAAAACGGATGGCCTACGAAAGTAGAGTGGGGATTGATCGGTTCTTGTACAAACTCTTCTTACGAGGATTTGTCTCGCGCTGCTTCCATCGCTCGCCAAGCGATCGAAAAAGGTTTGGTAACCAAAGCGGAATTTGGTATCAACCCAGGTTCTGAACAAGTTCGTTTTACAGCTGACCGTGATGGTTTGTTGAAAAACTTCGAGGACTTGAACGCAACGATCTTTACCAATGCATGTGGTCCATGTATCGGTATGTGGGATCGTGCAGGTGCCGACAAACAAGAAAAAAACACAATCGTTCACTCGTTCAACCGTAACTTCGCGAAACGTGCGGATGGTAACCCGAATACTTATGCATTCGTAACTTCACCTGAAATGGTAGCAGCAATCGCTATCTCCGGTGATTTGGGCTTCAACCCGCTTACGGATACCTTGACCAACAAAGATGGTGAGCAAGTGAAATTGGATCCGCCTACAGGTGATGAATTACCTACTAAAGGTTTCGCGGTGGATGATCCAGGATACCAAGCTCCTGCAGAAGATGGATCAAACGTGGTTGTGGAGGTTTCCCCAACTTCTGATCGTCTGCAATTGTTAGAGCCATTCGCTCCTTGGGAAGGTACAGACTTGAAAGGCTTGAAATTATTGATCAAAGCGAAAGGTAAATGTACAACTGACCATATTTCGATGGCTGGTCCTTGGTTGAAATACCGTGGTCACTTGGATAATATCTCCAACAACATGCTGATCGGTGCGGTGAACTACTTCAACGAGAAAACAGATAACGTGAAAAACCAGTTGACTGGTGAATATGGTGCTGTTCCTGCAACGCAACGTGATTACAAAGCGCAAGGAATCGGTTCTATCGTGGTAGGTGATGAAAACTACGGTGAAGGATCTTCTCGTGAGCATGCAGCAATGGAGCCTCGCCATTTAGGCGTTCGTGCGGTATTGGTGAAATCTTTCGCTCGTATCCATGAAACAAACCTTAAGAAACAAGGTATGTTGGGTCTTACATTTGATAACAAAGAGGACTACGATAAAATCCAAGAAAACGATACGATCGATATCATTGGATTGACTGAGTTCGCTCCGAATAAACCTTTAACTCTTGTTCTTCACCATGAAGATGGTAGTTCTGAGGAAATCTTAGCTAACCATACGTATAACCAACAACAGATTGAGTGGTTTAAGGCTGGTGGTGCTTTGAATATTATCAGAGCTGGACAGGCGTCGTAGAGGAGATATTAGATAATAGATATTAGACAATAGATTTTAGACTATTGAGGAAAGGGCTGCATTCGCAGCCCTTTTTTTGTTTTTTATCGATTTGTAATTTTTTTCGCGTCATTGCGAGGAACGAAGCAATCTTTGGACTTTGTCATCCTGAGCATCGTCGAAGGATCTGTTCGTATACTAACCGCCTACCGTACAGATCCTTCGACTGCGCTCAGGATGACATGCGGGAAGATTGCTTTGTCGTGCCTCCTCGCAATGACACGCACAGTTCTTCGCAAAGACAGCGTCGCAAAGTTAATAAATCATCACCTAAGCAACATCGCTTCTTTATGGTTCAAGATCTGCTTGTAAGTCGGATTTCCCTTTGCCAATAGCTCCTTATGATAAGGCGCTGGTATCAGCACCTTCACCTCATATTTTTCCAAAGGAATAAAAAACAGCACCCCATGCTCCTCCAGATTTTCATCGGTGATTTGGGTGTATTTTTCCGCCATTTGGTTGATCTTTCCTAAAGACTCCAGTTTTTTGATGACCTGTTGCATGATGATCTTTTTTAAATGAAGATTAGCCTAAATTTTTAGTACAAATAGCTTGATTTATACCAGTACAAACATCCTTATTTATACCACAAAAAACAGCCTATTTTTCTTCATGGAACACTAAGATAGGTACTTTTGAGTGAAAAGCTAAGTTATTGCTCACACTGCTACTGAACAACCTATCGAAGAAACTCCTGTTCCTTTTCACTATCCCCAATATATCTACATTATTCTCAATGATATAGTTCAATATCGTTGTTTCAATACTTTCCACCTCATCCAATAAAATATATTCAATCTCCTCCTGAGGAAATTCATGTCGCCAGTTTTCAGTATGAAGCATCACATCAGAAACATTCTGGTTATGTAAAATATGAAGGATATCGATTTTCGCGCCAATGGCCTTGGCCATGATCAACATTTCTTTCAATGCAGATTTATCCTTCTCGCGGAAAAGCGAAGTAAATACCGTACGTTTTATTTCCTTGTATTTAGCATGCGGAGGAATTGCCAAAACAGGATTTTGGATGGTTCGAATCACATTTACCGTGTTGGTGCCGATTACCTTCGAAAGGAATCCCGATTCCCCATGGGTACCCATCACCACCAAATGGATCTTTTCGCGTTCGACGATTTTTTTCACCACCGAAGCAACAGGTCCCTCTTCAAATAGGAAAACCAATTCCACATCGTTTATTCCTTGCTCTTCGGCCATATCGTGCAGCACCTGTGTCTTCTTTTTGTATATCTCAAACTGATTCAGTTCAATTGTTTGGTAAACCTCGCCCAAAAGCTCCGGTTGTCCGCCATGGGTAGCCGATAAAACGGGTTCCAGGTAGGTATAAAGCACATAAATTTTAGCGTCAATAGATTTGGCTATATTTAGGGCGTACAGAAAGGCATTAGTAGCAGTTTCTGAAAAATCGGTGGGAAATAATATGGCTCTCATAATCTTTCATTAAGTGTTTCCTTAAATTTAACAATTAAATGTCCAATTGCTCCATGATATTGGTCATTATTTTAGGTAGTTTATGTCAATCTTATGCAAGGTTTTTTTGCTTGCTACGTTTTAGCCTATTGAAGAAAATTTTTTAAAAACCTGTAGCATTTTAATAACATAGACCGTATATAATATACAAAAAATATAGGAGGAAAGTTTACATGCGTCAAAACTTTAATCTAGTTATTAAATTTGTATAATTAACTAGATAACGTAAAGACATAGGGTGGGAATCATTCAGAAATACCTAGGTACTGCAAAACCATGGAGTTTAAGAACTGCGTTGGAGTCCTGTGCTATGTCCGGTTCGGAAAAGAGCAAAGCTTTTATCTATAAGAAATATTACGGCTATATCATGGCCATTGTAATCCGCTACATGAAACATGAAATGGAATCCGAAGAGATTACCAATGAGTGTTTTGTGAAAGTTTTCAATAAGGTGAGCAGCTTCTCCATCCACGAGGAAGATGCCGTGCTCGAGAAGACTTTCCGTTCTTGGATGGGCAAGATCGCTGTAAATACCGCCATTGACGCACTAAGGGTGAGAAAACAGGTGCTGATGTTGGATGACCTTAATGGTTCAGACAACCTGCATTATTCCGTGCAGAACGACAGCCGCTTGGAATATCAGGATATCATCGCCCTGATCCAACAGTTGCCCGATATCCAACGTTCCATTTTCAACCTCTACGAAATCGAAGGATTCTCGCACGAAGAGATCGGCAAAAAGTTGGAGATTCCCGAAAGTACCTCCAGAACATATTTAACAAGAGCAAAACAGAAGCTGAGAAAGCTATATGGTGAGCTCCACAATTTAGAAAATATACAATCCTGATTTTTATAAAGATGGAAGAGCATAACAAAAAAGACCTCATTGACCATATCGTTGATAAGCTGAAAGCTTCCGACGAGCTTCCTTATAAAGATGGAGCTTGGGAACGATTTCAGCAACAACATGGTTCGATGCCGGTTCGCAAAAACAGAAGCTATTACTGGGCCGCCAGTGCTGCCGCCATTCTTTTGGTAGGCGCATTTGCGGTTAAACAATTTGTTTCCCAGGATCCGAAAAACTTGGAGGATATGACTATTGCCCAACATCAAGGGGCTAATGGACAGTCTCAAAGTGAAGAAGGATCTCAGTTGGCAGAACAGTTTCAACAAGATGGTTCGTTGCCTACTGATGGAAGGGTTGCAACCGATGGAATAGGTACAACCACTGGTGGAATTTCAACCGATGGAATAGGTTCAACGGTTGGAGGAATCTCCACAGGAGGAGCTGATCACCGAATTTCCGGCAGAAGTGAAGTTGTTGCTTCTTATAAAGGAAATTTCTTGAATATGCAGGAAACTGATAGATCGAACAATATGCTTGCTTATAGTGATTGGAATAATGGGATTCGTTATGCCCCCAAAAATATCCACGCTCCACAGCAATTGTCAGGATCATCATTGGACCTAAGAACAAAGAACTTACAATTAGCTCCTGATGAGCCTCAGATAAAAACTACATCAGATTTAGGATCTGCCGTGATCTTGGCGAATCAAGATATGGCTAATAAGGCGAATGCTGGTCGTGAGCCGGATTTAAAATCCAAGAAGTTCAATTTTAATGAGCGTTTTGACCTTGGATTGTTCGTGTCGCCAAATTCCACCAGTGAAAAGTTCAATTTTGGTGGAGGAGTGCTAGTTGCGTACAATGTAACCAAAAACCTGTCTGTACGTACCGGACTTGCTTATAACCGCTATGAGGTAGGAGCCATGCGTAATCCGGTTGCCAATCAGGATGTCGCAGTTTCTGCAAGTCGCGAAATGCTCGAAAAGAATAATACCAATAGCTTGACTGCTTATACAATGAGCAATGCTGTGATTCTGCCGAATGTAAATGCGGTTTCAGGATCTGTACAGGCGTTGGAAGTTCCATTGGATGTGAAATATAAATCGAAAAGTGGTTTCTATGCATCTTCAGGATTGACCTATGCTAAAGTAACCGAACAGGAACGCTTTACACATTACATCGAAAACAGTGGGGCCGAGGTTTTTCCGGATGGTCTTCCTAAAAACCAAAAGGATTTGGAAGCTGGATTCAAACAGGTATCCAAAGCTATAAAAACGGAAGATCAGAATGTTAAGGCCAATGGATTTGGTGGATTTGTAAACCTATCTATTGGTAAGGAAATGAAAATGAACAGAGGTTTTTCTATTTCTGTAGAACCTTATATGAAATTACCCGTTGGGAATTTTAAATCCGCAGATATGAATTATACGAATGGCGGTTTGAGGATTATAACGAATTTCTAGGGGTTTAGATTATAGATGAGAGATGATAGATTATAGACTTTGCCGTCATTGCGAGGAGTTTATCGTCATTGCGAGGAACGAAGCAATCTTTACGCATGTCATGCTGAGCGAAGTCGAAGCATCTACATGTGGTACCCGTACAGATCCTTCGACGCTGCTCAGGATGACACAAAAAGAAAGATTGCTTCGTCGTGCCTCCTCGCAATGACGCAAAAGGTCTATCATCTAATGTCTAATATCTATCATCTAAAGCTGGTCCACCCGCACCCAGCCCATACCAGCGGCGATAGCGCCTTGAACACCCGGATCTCCATCTTCGAATACCAAGCAATCAGCAGGATCGACCTCTAACTGCTCTGCAGCCAATAAAAAAGGTTGTGGGGAGGGTTTTCCTTTTGGGGTATCACCCGCACAGACTAAAGACTCATATTTCCCGGCCACATCGATCACCGAAAGGGTAATCGCCAACGTTGATCTGGTTCCGCCGGATACTATTCCAATTTTATGGGTATCCACATTGTCGAACAATACCTGCCTTACATAATCTACAGGTTGGGTGGCTTGGATAAAGCGCTCGATAAAAATTGCAGACTTTCTTTTGGAGAAGGATTCGATATCCAGTTCCACGTTATAGCGAATGGAAATTTCCTTTGCGACAGCGATGGTTGGCCAACCTGCAGTCTCATCAATAAGATCAGGATCCAAATCAACGCCATGTTCCGCAGATACGGCAACATAAGCAGCTTTATGTGCATCAATATTATCGGCAAGGGTGCCGTCTACATCGAACAATAACGCTTTATAGGAAGAGGCAAGGGAATTTAACTTTAAATACTTTTGGTAGGCTGCATCTGTCATGCCGCAAAAATACGAAATTCTCCTCGATGAGGAGAATTCCATGGTTTTATCTTTATTAAGTTATTTTGAAGTTTCTTGTTTCCTTAAATGGAATGCTAAAATCTCAAAACTTATTTCCTTACGGATTTTCTTCTTTTCAATTCTTTAATGATCAAAGAAAGCTCGCGGCCAGTTTGTCCACCTACGGAAGTATTCTCCTGCGCACGACGGAACAAATAAGGCATAACCGCTTTCACTGGGCCATATGGCATGTATTTAGCCACGTTATAACCAGCTGCTGCAAGGTTGAAAGAAAGGTTATCAGACATGCCTAATAACTGCGCAAAGAAAACATTTGGCAAGTTATGTGGGATGTTACGGTTTTCCATTTCCTCCGCCAGGATGCGGCAACTCTGTTCGTTATGCGTTCCGGCCATCAAACCGATCTGGTCGATATGGTCCAAACAGAAATGGATCGCTTGGTTATAATCCGTATCCGAAGCCTGTTTATTAGGTTGGATAGGGGAAGGGTATCCATTTTCCTTTGCTCTTTCCCTTTCGATCTCCATGTAAGCACCGCGAACAATTTTCGCCCCTAGATGGAAGCCAGCAGTTTTAGCATACGCAAAATCAGCTTTTAATGAAGCCAATTTATCAGCACGGTATAATTGATAAGTATTGTATACAATCGGTTTTTCACGGTTGTATTTTTCCATCATTTCACGAGCGATATCATCAATGGTATCTTGGATCCAAGAATGTTCAGCATCCACCAATACACGAATTCCTGCTTCGTGACAAGCACGGCAGATACGATCACATCTATCCCATAAACGTTGGTATTCCGCTTTTTCCGCTTCCGTCAAGGTTTCTTTTGCATCGATTTTCGCCAATAGATCAAATCTTCCTAATCCTGTAGGCTTGAATACACAAAAAGAGATCAACGGATTTTGTTTAGCAGTTTCTACTGTACGTAGGATCTCAGCGCAACATTCCTCAAAGCTTTCTTCCGAATCTTCACCCTCTACCGAATAATCCAAGATGGTCGTTACATTACCCTGACCCAATTCCTGGATCGCACGGTTACAGTCGGCAATACTTTCGCCACCACAGAACTGTCTGTAGATGGTATTCTTGATGATTCCCTGGATGGGTAAGCCTATATTTAAGGAGAAATTTGTAATGGGAGTACCTATTTTGATCAGTGCATTACTTGCTACCATTTTAAATAACCAGTATGCTTTATTCAGATCTTTATCACTTTTGCCTCTGAAGGCGATTTCCGTATTATTAAAGTCTAGCTTTATGGGGGAAATTGTATCCATATTCTATTTTTTTTGATTCACAAAATTAGGTATTAATTGTAAATAAATTCAAACATTCAATTGTAATAGTTCATATTAAATTTATTTTTGTTTATGCAAACGTTTACATTAAATGGGGAATACATTCAGCTCATCCAATTATTGAAAGTGATGAACTGGGTAGAACACGGCGCGATGGCTCAATGGGTCGTAGAAGAAGGATTGGTGAAGTATAATGGGGAAGTGGATTACCGTAAAAGATTGAAGGTTAGGGTAGGAGATTTGGTGGAATTTGATGGGAACAAGGTAAAGATAATTTAAAACAGAGTTATTACAAATTTGTTGTTCTTGTAGATTCAGAAATTGTCTATCTTTAACCTGAATTATATTATGAAAAAGATCAACAGCTTAGGATACGAAGTCGTATTCGATAATGAACTGGATGAATTGCAATCCTTTCTTATTGATCATGACTATTCACAACTATTAATACTAGTCGATAGAAATACCAACGATCATTGTTTACCACAACTTCAGGCCTTTATTCCTGATATCGTAGATTATGATATTATCGAAGTAGATCCTGGCGAAGAAAATAAGAACATCGATTTCTGTATTGGGGTTTGGAAGACCATGCTGGATTTCGGCGCGGATCGGAAATCCTTGATGTTGAACCTTGGTGGAGGAGTGGTGACGGATATGGGCGGTTTTGCAGCTTCAACCTATAAGAGAGGGATCGATTTTATCCATGTACCTACCACTTTATTATCCCAAGTGGATGCATCGGTAGGCGGCAAGACCGGAATCGACCTGGATAATATTAAAAACATCATCGGAACATTTACGCAGCCCAAAGCGGTCTTTATTTCCAATAAGTTTTTGGAAACGTTGGATGATAGACAGATCCGTTCTGGATTTGCGGAAGTGATTAAACATGGCCTTATCAAAGATAAACAGCTTTTTGAACGTTGTATGAACGTTAAATTGCCTGTTTTACCGGAAGAGATGGTTTATGATTCGGTTATGATCAAGAATGAAGTGGTTTTGGAAGATCCTACCGAAAAAGGATTGCGTAAAATCCTGAATTTTGGTCATACGATTGGGCATGCCATCGAAGGCTATAGCCTATACCATGATCAAGAGCCTTTATTGCATGGGGAAGCCATCGCGATAGGAATGATCTGTGAAGCATTTATTTCTTACCGAGAAAACAACCTACCTGAATCCGAGTTGGAAACCATTGTAAATTATATTAAAGGAATCTATCCGGCTTATCCGATCGATCAAGCGATCTATCCGACTTTGATCGAACTGATGCGCAACGATAAAAAGAATGAGAGCAATCAATTGGGATTTGCCCTTTTAAGAAGCATTGGCGATTGTGATTTCAACAAATATGCAGAAGAGGATATGATCGTGGAAAGTTTGGATTATTACAATCAGGTAATCAAATAAACCAACAACATGAAAAATTCGGTTATTCTACTTTTATTCATGGCAATGCTGTTGTCATGTAGTCAAGCTTGGGCAGATGCTTCACCAAAGAAGGTGCTGGTGTTTACAAAAACTACCGGTTTTAGGCATGCCAATATTGAAAAGGGAGTAACCGTATTAAAAAACATATTTTCGAAGGAAGGTATTGCAGTATCCCATACCGAGGATGCGAATGTTTTCTTAGCAGACTCCCTGCAATCCTTTCAGGCCGTGATTTTTTTCAGCACGACCGGTACGATCCTGAATGCTGAACAAAAAATAGCTTTTCAAAAGTTTATTGAATCTGGCAGAGGGTTCATGGGAATTCATGCGGCTGCCGATACGGAATACGAATGGCCATGGTATGCGAACCTGGTAGGGGCCTACTTTGCCAGTCATCCTGCAGTTCAGGAAGCAAAGATTGATGTGGTCAATAGAAAACATTTAGCCACCAGACATTTACAGAAGATCTGGATGCATAAAGATGAATGGTACGATTTTAAGGATGTGAAGCCTGGTATCAATATTTTGATGATGCTCGATGAAACCTCCTATAAAGGTGGCAAAATGGGAAAATTCCATCCCATTGCCTGGTTTCAGGAATTCAAAGGCTATCGTATGTTTTATACCGGATTGGGGCATACCGAGGAATCTTTTGACGACCTGAATTTCCAAAAGCAACTCATTGGTGGGTTGAAATATGTGATGGGTAAATAGAAAACCCTAAAGAATCGATTATGAGAAAGCTGCTGTTCCTTTTTGGTCTACTGATCAGTTTTGGCCTCAAAGCCCAAGATTATTCCCCGATTAGCACCCAATTGCAATTATCGCCAGTCCTCAACAAACATTATTATGGGGTATCCCTGTATGATCTGGATGAGCATAAGTTTGTGTTTGGCCATCAGGAGGATCGTCATTTTACACCTGCCAGCAATACCAAAGTATTTACCTTGTTCACGTCGCTGAAACTGATCGGGGATTCCATTCCTGGTTTAGCCTATGTGGAGCGTGGAGATTCCTTGGTTTTCTGGGGTACGGGAGATCCTACTTTCCTGCATAGTAAATTGGATCGGGGCAAGGTTCTCGAATTCCTGAAAAACAGTGCTAAGAAATTGTTTTATAGTCAATCTCCAGTACAAGAGCCTACTTATAGAAATGGTTGGAGCATAGAAGATTACGAGTTTTATTATCAACCAGAACTTACGGTGTTTCCGATCTATGGAAATGTGGTGCAGTTTCGGGAGGTGGGCAAGCAATTGAGATTGTTTCCGAGCTATTTTGAACAGCATGTCCAGCATCTGTCGGATACTGTGACAAGGTATAGGATACATCGCCCATTGGAAAACAATAAATTCGAGGTCAACAATTTTCCGTTGCCTGCTAAATATGTAAACGAAAAACCATTTAAGACCAGCGATTCCCTTTTCCTAAACCTTTTGCAGGATACGCTGAAAAGAGAGGTAGGTTATGTCAATCTGGCGATGCCTAGTGATGCCAAAATCGTTTATTCCATCGGAACAAGAGAGGTGTTGCGAGAAATGATGCTGCCAAGTGACAATTTCCTGGCGGAACAATTGAACATGGTGGCTTCTTTTGTAAAATATCGCAAATTCCAAACGGAGGAACTCCGGAAATATATGCAGACTACCTATTACTCCTTATTTCAGGATCAGATTGAACTAAGGGATGGGAGCGGGCTTTCTACCTATAATAAAGTAACACCGAGAAGTATGGTGGAGTTACTTTTATTGGTAACCGATGCGGTAAAGGACGATGCTGCCAAATTGTTCCTGTTTCCGGCCGGTGGTGTGGAAGGGACTTTAAAAGGCGTGTATCCGACTCCGGGAGGTGTGCCTTTCGTTTGGGCAAAAACAGGAACCATCAACAGCGTACATTGCCAGAGTGGATTTATTAAAACCAAGAAGGGTAAGCGTTTGGCCTATTCTTTCCTGAACAATAATTATATGGGTTCGGCTTCTCCGGTTCGTAAGGAGATGGTACGTGTGATCAGCTATATCTATGAAAATTATTAATCCCTAAAAATCTATTTGGTATATTAGCGATGGAAAAAATATGAAGATCTTTAAAAAGAACGACAAAAGGCTGATCCGCTCCTGGTCCATGTTTGATTGGGCAAACTCAGCATATAATTTGGTGATCAATTCCACCATCTTTCCAGTCTATTACACCACGATAACTAAAAATGCAGAAACGGGTAGTACAACCGTTTCTTTTTTTGGCTTTGAATTCGTGAATACCGCTTTATCCAATTTTGCCTTATCGGTTTCCTATCTGATCATGGCCTTGAGTTTACCTTTTATTTCAGCTTATTCGGATGCTGCCGGAAAACGTAAGTTCTTCATGAAGCTGTTTACCTATCTGGGCGCATTTGCCTGTATGGGGCTATTCTTTTTCAAGATCGATACCCTGGAATGGGGGATCATCTGCTTTTCCTTGGCCGCAATGGGCTATATTGGCGGAGTAGCTTTCAATAACTCCTATTTACCGATCATTGCCACGCCAGATCAACAAGATAGGGTCAGCGCACAAGGTTTTGCTTATGGCTATGTGGGCTGTGTAACCCTGCAGATCATCTGTTTTGTCTTTATTTTTAAACCTGAATGGTTCGGAATTACCGATCCATCGCTTCCTGCACGATTATCCTTCCTGTTGGTTGGATTGTGGTGGGTACTTTTCTCGCAGATTCCATTTCGGTTCTTGCCAAGAAATCGGCCTTCGGTCGGAAAGGAGAGAATGCCGTTTTTCCAAAAGGTCAAGACAGAATTTACAGGTGTATTAGCGCAGATCAAACAAATCCCTGCCATCAAGAAGTTTTTGCCGGCTTATTTTTTCTATGCCATGGGTATTCAGACCTTGGTTATTGTGGCGGCAGCCTTTGGCCAAAAGGAACTGAACCTGGGAGCTGATAAATTGATCGCTTCGATTCTTTTGATCCAGATCGTTGCCATTGGTGGCGCCTATATCATGTCGGTTTTTGCAAAGAAATTTGGAAACATCAAGGTACTGATGGTGGTCGTATTCTTATGGATCCTGATCTGTGGTGCTTCCTATTTCATGGCCAATGAATACCATTTCTATATGATGGCCTTTATGGTCGGATTGCTGATGGGTGGGATACAGTCGCTCTCCAGGTCCACATATTCGAAGCTTATCCCAACAGATATCGAGGATACCACTTCCTTCTTCAGTTTTTATGATGTGGCGGAGAAATTTGCTATCGTCATCGGTCTATTGAGCTTTGGCATAATTGAACAGATCACCAATAATATCCGTTATTCTGCCCTTTCATTAGGGGTTTTCTTCTTAATCGGGTTTTTCTTGTTGTTTCCTGTTCTAAAATTTAATAAATTACAGATTATAAAAAAATAAATGAATAAGGTAGAATTGTTTATACCCTGTTTCATCGATCAACTATACCCAGAAACAGCATTTAATACCGTTAAATTATTGGAAAAAGCAGGCTGCGAGGTGATGTACAACGCTGAACAGACCTGTTGTGGTCAACCTGCTTATAATGCAGGTTTTTGGGACGATGCGAAGATTATCGGTCAGAAGTTTCTGAAGGATTTCCAGGACGAATATCCCATTGTATCCCCATCTGCCTCCTGTACGGGAATGGTAAGGGGAGGATATGATGACCTATTCACCAATTCCATGGAACATAACCGTTGCCGGTCCATCCAACGTAATATCTTTGAGATATCGGATTTCTTGGTCAATGTGTTGAAGAAGGAGTATTTCGGTGCTGAACTGATTGGGACAGCCGTTTACCATGATTCTTGTTCGGCCTTGCGGGAGTGCAAGATCAAGGAGGAACCTCGTCGCTTATTAAGCCATGTTGGCGGGTTGGAGATCGTGGAAATGCGCGATCAGGAAACATGTTGCGGATTTGGAGGTACTTTTGCAGTGAAGTTTGATGGTATTTCTTCCGCGATGGCAGAGCAGAAGGTGCAGAATGCGATGGCCGTAAAAGCCGAGTATATCATATCTACAGATTCATCTTGTTTATTACAACTTCAAGCCTATATCGAAAAACATAATTTGCCCATAAAGACCATGCATTTGGTGGATGTGCTCACATCAGGCTGGGCAAATATTTAAAAGAAACATTATTATATTATGACTATGAATTCAAGAAGAGAGTTTTTAAGAAATCTAGGACTGGCAGCAGCAGGTATTACCATGGCGCCAAGTTTGGATTTATTTGCAGCCAAAAAAGATTGGTTCAACATTTCATTAGCAGAGTGGTCACTTCACCGTAAGATCAATAAAGGTGATTTGAAAAATATTGATTTTCCAGAGTATACAGCGAAGAATTTTGGTATCTACGGAGTTGAATATGTAAATCAGTTCTTTAAGGATAAAGCAAAGGATATGACTTACTTAAAGGATTTGAATAACCGTGCAAAAGATAATGGTGTGAAGAATGTGTTGATTATGATCGATGGCGAAGGAAACTTGGGAGACCGTGATGAAACGAAGCGTTTAGCGGCTGTTGAGAATCACCATAAGTGGATCGATGCTGCGCATTTCTTGGGATGCCATGCAGTTCGTGTTAATGCGGCGGGTCAGGGTACAAAAGAAGAGGTGAAAGCGCAGGTGGTGAAAAGTTTGTCTTCTTTGGCGGATTATGGTAAAAAAGGTAAGATTTCGGTTATTGTGGAAAACCATGGCGGGATTTCATCGCATGGTGATTGGTTATCGGATGTGTTGAAGACCGTTGGTAAGAAGAACTGTGGAAGTTTACCTGATTTTGGTAATTTCTATGAATATGATCGTTATCAGGGTGTGGCGGATTTGATGCCGTATGCAAAAGGAGTGAGTGCGAAATCGCATTTCTTTGATGAGCAGGGTAATGATACAGGTATTGATTATAAAAGAATGATGGATATCGTGAAGAAATCAGGATTTAAAGGCTGGGTAGGTATTGAGTTTGAAGGAGATAAGATTTCGGAAGATGAAGGGATTAAGAAGACTAAAGCTTTATTAGAGCGGTTTAAATAGGAACCCCCGTCATTGCGAGGAGGTACGACGAAGCAATCTTTACCCATGTCATGGTGAGCGCAGTCGAACCATCTGTTCGTATACAACCGTAACGATCCTTCGACTACGCTCAGGATGACAGGAAGAAAGATAGCATCGCTAAAAAGAAAGATTGCTTCGTTCCTCGCAATGACGATTAAAGATTCGCAATGACGTTAAAGAGATTGCTTCGTTCCTCGCAATGACGGAAATCCTCGCAATGACGAATTTCCAAATTCCTATTTTAACCCTCATTCCCTTAGCAAATTACCACCTAATCAACCATCCCGTTTAAACTTTCCCAATCCTCCAGCGTCCTACGTAAAAATGCGATTACCAATGCTAAAATTGGACCTTTTCTTTTTTAGCTAGTCTTCAAATTTTGAATAAAAATTTGTTTATTTGCTTATTGAATAAAATAATATTCCGATTATATTCTTTTAATAAGCTATTACCAACAAATTATTTTGTTTTAATATTCAAGAATTTAATCAATAACAGATTCAAGAATACAATGAACATATTCGAGAATAACATAAAATCATATTCAAGAATACAGTAAAAACATAATCAAGTATTTAAAAATAATAATCTTTTAATAATCTAATATTTACACAAATTAGTTTGAACAAATGAATCAAGAGAACGATGTAGCATTGGTCCAGCACCTTTCCAAGCAAGGGGTTGACGATAAGATGGTTATGGGACACCCAGCCAGTTTATTTGTCCTTTTCTTCACCGAAATGTGGGAGCGTTTCAGTTATTACGGAATGCGGGCATTATTAACTGTCTTTTTAATTACCGAAGTCGCCAAACAAGGATGGGGATGGACTAACCAAGAAGCCATGGAGCTTTACGGATGGTACACAGGTCTTGTTTATCTTACACCGTTAGTCGGTGGTATGATCGCCGATAAATTAACAGGATATCGCAAAGCGATCCTTATAGGTGCATTGATCATGACCTTAGGTCATGCCGCAATGGCCTTTGAACATATCTCTGCCAATTTCTTTTACCTGGGTCTGGTATTAATGATACTAGGTAATGGTATGTTCAAACCAAATATCTCTTCCATGGTAGGGCAATTATATCCAGATACCAGTATGAAAAAAGATGCTGGTTATACCATTTTCTACATGGGAATCAACTGTGGAGCCTTCTTAGGGATGTTATTATGTGGTTATATCGGAGAAAAAGTAGGATGGCACTATGGCTTTGGATTAGCGGGTGTTTTCATGTTCTTTGGTATGGTTCAGTTCTATTTTGCGCAGAAGATCTTCGGTAAGATCGGCGAAAAACCAGGTACAGTACATGTAGAAGAGAAATTGGAAGCTATCGAGGAAGAAGAGACGCCTAAGAACATCGTTCGTGACCGCTTGGTGGTTGTTGCAGTTTTAATGCTTGCTTCGGTATTCTTTTTCTTTGCTTTTGAGCAAGCTGGTGGTTCCATGACCATCTTCGCGAAAGACTATACCCAACGTTTATTGGATGGTAATGCAGGCGAAATATTCAAATGGGTAGATGCGGCATTAACCATTTTCCCAATCCTGATCGTTACTTGGGTATTGTTCAAGCTTTCGCAAAAGATCTATGATCGGTATCCGATGACCGTAATTGCTACAGCAATTTCCTTTGCCATTATCTGGGCATTAGGTTTCTGGAAAGTATATAGAGAATTTAACCTAGCGCAAACAGAAGTAACTGTTTCCTGGTTCCAGATCCTGAATTCCTTCTTCATCATTACGTTGGCATCATCCTTCTCTAAACTATGGGAAAAGGTTTGGAATCCATCAGGACCCGTTAAATTTGCCTTCGGATTGATTTTGGTAGCCGTTGGTTTCGTGGCCTTGGCATACGGATCGATGTCCATCCCACAAGGAGCAAAAACAGCTTCTGTGAGCATGATCTGGTTGATCTTAGCCTATTTCTTCCATACTACCGGTGAATTATGTGTTTCTCCAGTAGGTTTATCTTATGTAAGTAAGCTTTCTCCTAAGAAATTTGCAGGTCTATTATTCGGTCTTTGGTTCACCGCTTCGGCAATTGCCAACTTTATCGCTGGTAAAACCGGATCGTACATCGACCATATCGTAGAAAAATATTCCATGTCTACCTTCTTCCTGATTATTGCGGCTCTTCCAGTTGCAGTAGCCTTATTATTATTGATTTTCAATGGTAAACTGAAGAAAATGATGCATGGCATCAATTAAATAGATTTAATTGTATAAACAATTATACAAAGCCGAATAGTTTTACTATTCGGCTTTTTATTTTAATTTTACGGGTCTTAAAAAAATAATAACCAAATATGAGTAATATTTCAGAAGCTTCATTTTCGGAAGAGTTAGAAAAAGAAGGCATTGATGGGAGCCTGGTTTTAGGCCATCCATCAGGATTATTTGTTCTATTCTTCACGGAGATGTGGGAGCGTTTTTCCTTTTATGGAATGCGCGTCTTATTGATCAACTTCTTAACAAGTGCCATTATATCCGGAAGTCCATTCTCAGGATGGGGTTGGGATCCAGTTCAAGCGGGTGCACTTTATGGTACCTACGCCATGTTATTGTATATCTCTCCAATTTTTGGAGGTATCTTGGCCGATAAATATTTAGGCTATCGGATGGCTGTGGTTATTGGTGCCGCCATCATGACCCTTGGACACTTGTTCATGGCTTTTGATACCCCTTTATTCCTTTATTTAGGTCTTGGGGCCTTGGTATTGGGTACAGGCTTCTTTAAACCGAACATGACTTCCATTCTTTCGGAAATGTACAAGAAGTTCCCGCAGAAAAAAGATGGTGCCTATACCATTTTTTACATGGGGGTAAACTCAGGAGCCTTTTTCGGAATGATGCTTTGTGGTTATTTGGCAGAAAAAATAGGTTGGCACTGGGGTTTTGGTCTTGCAGGAATCTTTATGTTCCTAGGAACTTTACAGTTCTGGTTCGCCAAACCCATCTTTGGTAAAGTAGGAGATCCGCCTACAGCAGAACAAAAAGAAGCTGCTAAAAAATTAACTGCTGAAAGTACCAATCCTGATGATAAACCTAATCCATTCACCAAACTGGATACCATTCTGATCGTTGTTATGACCATTTTAGGTTTAGGATATGCCATCAATGACCCGCTTTCCAAAATCGCAGGATTCGATGTGTTCTCCAGCCTTCAGATCGGTGATTTTGCCGGACAGAACGTTGCCATCATCTCGGCGTTGGTGTTATTCTTATTTGTGGTGATTTCCCGTTTATCGCGCTATACACGAGTAGTTCGTGATCGATTGATTGCTGTAATCATCTTTGCTTTCTTCGTCATCTTCTTCTGGATGTCCTTTGAACAAGGTGCTTCTTCTTTGGTGATTTTCGCCAGAGATAATGTAGATAGGGCATTATCAGGTAATTCATTGACCATCTTCAATACCGTAAATACTTTATTGACCGTTGTTCCATTAATCCTGATCACCTATGTGGTCGCTAAATTGACGAAACAAACCTTCGGAAAAGCACTGCTATCCAATGTGGTTCAGTTTATCTGTTTCGCAGGAGTTTGGGGTATTGCGATCTGGATGTTGTACCGTGAATATACTGCGGAAGCTTCAGAAATTACCGTTTCTTGGTTCTCTATTCTGAACTCTTTCTTCATCATTACTTTTGCCAACTTTGTTTCTAAAGTGTGGGATTCCAAATACAATCCACCGGCAGCGGTGAAATATGGTTTGGGATTGATCATCATGGCAATCGGTTTTGGTCTATTGGCATTCGGTGCCAATGGAATCCAAGAAGGTGTTAAAGTATCCATGATCTGGTTGGTATTGGCGTATATGTTCCATACCCTGGGCGAGCTTTGTTTATCGCCGGTAGGATTATCCTATGTGTCCAAATTAGCACCAGCGCGCATGATCGGATTTATGTTCGGTATGTGGTACCTGGCCATTGCCATTGGTAATAAATTGGCAGCCATCCTTGGTGGACAAATTGAGGTGATTACCAAACAATACTCTTTGAGTACATTTTTCTTGATCTTTACCATCGTGCCTATCGTGGCCGGATTAATCGTGATCTCACTGAATCCAGTCCTGAAAAAACTGATGCACGGAGTGAAATAAAAAATAATAAGGGGCTTAGCAATAAGCCCCATTTTAATATCATACAATGAATACAGAAGGACAAAAAACACTGGAGGAAATCCAGAACTTCGAAGGCAAGTATCCAAAACAGATCTGGAGCTTATTCTTTTCCGAGATGTGGGAAAGATTTTGTTTTTATGGGATGCGCGGTATGTTGGTTTTCTTTATGATCACCCAACTGAATTTTGCGGAAAAAGAGGCCAATCTACAATATGGGGCTACCCAGGCTTTCGTCTACGCTTTTACCTTTATCGGTGGTTTGTTTGCCGATAAGATCCTAGGATTCCGTAAATCGCTGGTGTTTGGCGGGATCTTGATGATCATCGGATCCGTTCTTTTATCGATCGATACGCATCAGTTCTTCTTTTTCGGATTGGCTTTCATCATCATCGGAACCGGCTTCTTCAAACCGAATATTTCTACCATGGTGGGTGAACTGTACAAAGACGGTGATAATAGGCGCGATGGTGGTTTTTCTTTATTCTATGCGGGAATCAATTTAGGCGCTTTCTTGGGCGGCTATATCTGTGTCGCAATCGGGAAAGGCTATATGCTTAGTTCGGTCATCGATGTGGCCCACCGTTGGAATGTAGCTTTCGGATTGGCAGCGGTAGGGATGTTGATCAGTTTGATCAATTTCCACTTCACCAAAAAACAATTGGGGCCGATCGGTCTTCAACCTGGACATCCCGATGCCATCGTGAAATCTAAACCATTACCAAAATGGGTGGAATATGCGGTCTATGCAAGTACCTTGATCTTTGTGCCATTGATCCAGATCATGGTCTCCAAAACGGAATACACCGATTATTTCATGTACATCATTGGTCCATTGACTTTGATCTACCTGTTCTACGAAATGTCGAAAGTGGATAAGATCGAGCGACACAAGTTGATCGCTGCCTTGATCTTTATCCTATTCTCGGTAATTTTCTGGGGAATCTATGAGCAGAGTGGGGGTTCCCTAAGTATTTTTGCGGCTCATAATCTGAACGATACCATCCTTGGCGGAACAGTGACCTTAGATCCAAATGGGGTAAATAACTCCGGAGGAGCACTATTTATCATCTTCCTGGCACCTTTATTTGGGATGCTATGGCTTTATTTGGCTGCCCGCAAGATTGAACCCAATACCATCATCAAATTCGGATTGGGATTTGTATTCCTTGGTTTAGGCTTTTATGTGCTGTATGCAACCAGGTTCTTTGCGGTAGAAGGAATGACTTCCTTGGATATCTTTACTTTAGCCTTATTGGTGATTACCATAGGGGAATTATGTCTATCGCCAATCGGACTATCCATCATGACGAAATTATCGCCTGCAAAATTACAGGGAATCATGATGGGGATGTGGTTCTTGGCGAGTGCCTATGGACAGTATGTGGCCGGTTTGATCGGAGCGAACATGGCAGAAGCTAGAGAAGGAGATTCCTTAATGGATAAATTGATTACTTATACAGATGGCTATAAACAATTGGGATTATATGCGTTAATTGCAGGGGTCATATTGATCTTATTGTCGCCTATGATCAAGAAATTGATGCACGGGGTTAATTAATATTTTGCTTAACTTTACACCATCAAAAATTAGCTTGTGTCAGATAGCATAGTAATCATTCCTACCTATAACGAGAAGGAAAATATTGAACGTATTATTCGAAAAGTATTCTCGCTAGAGGTAGACTTCCATGTATTGATCGTAGATGATGGTTCGCCGGATGGAACAGCCGACATCGTCAGGAAATTACAAGAATCCGAATTTGCCGGTAAGCTCTTCATGGAAGAGCGAAAAGGTAAATTAGGATTAGGTACAGCCTATATACATGGTTTCAAATGGTCTCTACAGCGAAGCTATGAATTCATTTTTGAGATGGATGCCGACTTCAGCCATAATCCTGATGATCTGATCCGCTTGCGGGAAGCCTGCATGCATGGGGGAGCCGACATGGCGATAGGTTCGCGTTATATCAAAGGCGTAAATGTAGTCAACTGGCCCATGAACAGGGTCTTGATGTCCTATTTTGCATCAGCCTATGTGCGTCTCATTACCCGCATCAACATCCAGGATGCGACCGCAGGGTTTGTTTGTTTCCGCAGGAAAGTGTTGGAGACCATCCCGCTGGACAAAGTGAAATTTGTAGGCTATGCCTTCCAGATCGAGATGAAATTTACGGCGATCAAGTATGGTTTTAATGTGGTCGAAATTCCGATCATCTTTACAGACCGTACCTTAGGCACCTCAAAAATGAGTACTAAGATCTTTAAAGAAGCATTCTTCGGCGTGATTCAAATGAAGGTCAATTCATTTTTTAAAGATTATAAACAATAGCATGAACGAGAATCTTGACCCAAATCCGGAGCGTCTATCAACGACCGACAAAGATCTGGAGCGCGTACTGCGCCCCCAAACCTTTGATGATTTCACTGGTCAGGCTAAGATATTGGAAAATCTGTCGATCTTTGTGAAGGCAGCCAAGCTTCGTGGGGAGGCATTGGACCATGTATTGCTACATGGCCCTCCAGGACTTGGAAAAACCACCTTATCCCATATCATCGCCAATGAAATGGGGGTGGGCATCAAGATAACTTCCGGTCCGGTATTGGATAAACCCGGGGATCTTGCCGGACTATTAACCGGTTTGGATGAGGGAGACATTCTATTCATCGACGAGATACACCGTTTAAGCCCCTTGGTGGAAGAATATTTATATTCTGCCATGGAGGACTTCAAAATCGATATCATGCTGGAAACAGGGCCCAATGCGCGTTCCGTGCAGATTTCCTTGAATCCATTTACTTTAGTCGGTGCAACCACCCGTTCGGGATTGCTTACCGCCCCATTACGCGCGCGTTTCGGTATCAATTCCCGCTTACAATACTATGATTCCAAATTATTGACGGATATCGTGATGCGATCAGCCATCATCCTTAAAGTTCCAATCTCCGAAGAAGGAGCTTATGAAATTGCACGTAGGAGTAGGGGTACCCCTCGTATTGCCAATGCACTGCTGCGAAGAACCCGGGATTTTGCCCAGATCAAAGGAAATGGTTCCATTGATAAAGCCATTGCCCAGTTTGCCTTGAATGCCCTAAATGTGGATGAGCATGGTTTGGATGAAATGGATAATCGGATCCTGATGACCATCATTGATAAATTCAAAGGAGGTCCGGTAGGCTTGAAGACCATTGCAACTGCTGTTGGGGAAGATGAAGGTACTATTGAGGAGGTTTATGAACCTTTCTTGATCCAGGAAGGATACCTGATGCGTACTTCGCGGGGAAGGGAATGTACGGAACTGGCTTTCCGTCATTTGGGAAAAACCAATTACCCAAAAGGAAATACTCTTTTTTAATCGCTTAGAAAACTACTACTTTATTTTGCTCAATGCTTTCAAAAGCTTATTTCCTCGGCTTTTCAAGGCAGCTGATGCTTCTTTTTCCAATTGTAGTTCTATTTGCAGCTTAAGTTCCTGCGCTAGCCAGGGATGATTGGGGATGCATTGGAATAGGATATCAAAGGCGTTGACCAGGACAGCTACAGGGCAGGAGGCATCTTCTACGATCTGAAAGGTCTTTTCAATGATACTTTCCTCTTCTACTTCCGTTAAATCAAAGGATTGGTTGGCCTTGGAGGTCATCCACATCATGATCTTGGAATAACTCCTTAACACACTCCAGTTGTTAGAAAAGCAATAATTTTGAATAAGTAATCCCTGGTGCTCCTCGATCAGGTAAGTGTTCTTCAATACGATATGTTCCAACGCCCAAGCCGCGCGAAAGGCTACTTTAGGATGATCCAAATTTACACTGAGCTGGGCAAGATCCAGAAAGGGAATCTCTTTCAATAAGGCTAAAGAGAAATCAGAGGCACCATACTGTAATAGTGCCTCCGATTGCCGTTGATGTTTTTGGGTAAACATCAATTATCTTTTGATGGGTTTATCTCGATTCATTTCGGTCATATCCACTTCATTCATTTTGGACTCACCCAATAGGTGTTGGCTGAAATAATCTGCCATCCTCCAGAAGAAGTATTCCGTCATATCCCCAAAACCATGGCGCTGTCCAGGTAACAATAAGAAATCGAAACGCTTATTGGCTTTGATCAAGGCATCAACCATGCGAATGGAGTTTGCCGGATGCACGTTGTTATCGATATCACCCGTAACGATCAATAATTTACCTTTTAGGTTTTTCGCTAGATCCGAGTTGCGATCGATCTGGTAATTGAAAGACGTATCACCTTTACTGTTCACTTTTTCAGTGATTCCATGGTGTCTTTCGCTCCACCAACGGTTGTAGATGTTGTTCTCATGGTTTCCAGCTCCAGAAACGGCTACCTTGAAGAAATCCGGGTAAACCAACATGGCTGCCGTAGACATAAATCCACCACCAGAGTGACCGGTAATTCCAACACGGTCTATATCGATGAAGGAATATTTATTGGCCAATTGCTCCGCCACCACTTTTTTATCCTCCAATCCATAATCACGAAGGTTTCCGTAGCCATAGGTGTGGTACCATTTTGAGCGGGAAGGGTGTCCTCCACGGTTTCCAACGGAGATCACGATGAATCCCATCTGCGCCAAACGGTCTACACGGTCCATACTTCTGCCGAAGCTTTTGTTCACAGCCTCTGTTTGAGGCCCTGGGTACACATATTCAATGATCGGGTAGGTCTTGGTCGAATCGAAATCAAAAGGCTTGTACATCACCCCATATAGGTCTGTGATGCCATCCCCAGCCTTTACCTTGAAGGGTTCCGGGAATTTGTAGCCCGATGCCATCAATTGGGAAAGGTCAGCGTCCTCTAATTTCATGATAAATTGACCCGATGCACTGTATAGGTTGGAAACAGGAGCCGTATTGACTCTCGAAAAGTTGTCTACAAAGTAATTTCCGCTTTCGGAAGCTAATACTTGATGGTCAAAATCTCCAGGAGTCAATAATTTGAATGCAGACCCGTTTTTGTTCACCGAATAGTAATGGGTATAATAAGGATCTAATTTCTTATCCACACCGTTCGCTTTGAAGAATAGGGTTCCTGTATTTTCATTATAGCTGGTCAATTCATCACAATGGAAATCTCCTTTGGTGATCTGATTGATCAATTTCCCCTGATTGTCGTATAGGTAGAAGTGACCCCATCCATCGCGTTGAGACCAATGGATAAACTGGCTGTAATTATTGATGAACTGTGGTTTTTTGATGTCCAAATACACATTAGAGCGTTCTTCCACCAAGGTTCTTGTCGAACCATTCACGTTGACAGCCACCAGATCAATACGTTTTAAGTCGCGGCTAGAACGTGCAATGTAGAATTCCTCATTCGTTCCCAACCAGTAGTTGATGTAATGCTTTCCTTTATAGTTTGCTTTCGAACGGTCCTTGCTCCAGGTGCTGATCGTCTGGTTCTTGAATTTAGCCACATTGATCTGTCTAGGTTTCAAGCTAGCTGCATCAAAAAGGTAAAGTTCTACTTCGGTAGAATCCGTTTCTCCTGGCATCAGGTATTTATAGGTCTCCAGGGTAGGGCGTTTGCCACCTACATTATTGATCACCCACAATGCGTTGTATTCTCTATTATCCTTACGGGTTAAAGTAAAATAACGGCCATCAGGGGACCAATTGATCCAAACTGGTTTTCTTTTTTTCTTTTCCTCGTCTTCGGATTTCTTATCGCCGCTGGTTACGGAATATTCATCTCCACCCCAAGCATAGTATTGTACACCATCCGTGGTGATCTGATGCTCTACTATGGTACTATCTTTTTCATCCTTTTGGGCTTTTAGGTAGTTCGCATAATCCATCCAGTATAGGTTGAAGTTCTTGGCATAGAAAACCTTGGTGGTATCCGGATTGAAATTCGCCCAGAAAACACGTCCTTTTTCTTTGGTCGTATCACTGATTTCCTTCAGGTTTTTGGTGTTGATGTTATATTCAAAGTGGAAAAGCTTTTTCTTTATGGTATCGCTTTTATTGGTCAGTTTCTTGATTTCCTCTTTGGATTTTACGGTATCTAATGTGCTCTGTACCTCAAAACGGATCAGGTTCTCGTCCTTTTCCATAAAGCGCAGGTTTCTAATATCTAAGTGTTGTGCATCGAAAGGGTTTCTAACGATAGAAGTGATCTTAGCAGCCATTTCAGATCCATCAAATAGTTCCTGTTTGCGTCTGGAGGCAGGTTCCACCAAGTACCATTTTTTTCCAGCGGAAGTACGGTATTCGTACCAGAATTTTTCACCGAAATTAATCCAGTTAGGATTTACTTCTGTGGAGTAGATCATGGTACTCAATCGGGAAGGAGAGTATTTTGCCGCCAATTGGTAATTTGGTTTGGCCAAGGTGCTTTTTTCCTGAGCGAAAGTCCATACGGAACAGAGCATCAAAAAGCCTAATAATGATTTTTTCATTTTATATTAATGGAAATTATTTGGTTTCAGCGAAAATATTGCTTTCTAAGGGGATAAGGAAGTATATTCTGTATTATTTTTGCTATTCTTCGTAGAATTTTTCGTTGAAATTCACGAGGAACAATTCTTTCGTTGCCCGGGTCAAAGCCGTGTACAGCCAGCGCATAAACTCGGTTGTCAACATTTCATCGGTCATATAGCCTTGATCCACGAATACCAAAGGCCATTGCCCCCCTTGGGCTTTATGACAGGTAATGGCATAGGCAAATTTAATCTGTAAGGCATTGTAGTAGGGGTCTTTTTTGATCGCCTCCATCCGGTATTTTTTGACTGGTATATCTTCGTAATCTTTGGAGATGCTTTCGTAAAGTTTTTGCTGCTGATCGTAGGGAAGATTAGGGGAATCCACATAGAGACTATCCAGCAGGACCCTGCATCGGATGGCGTCGCCTTCATTGTTGTCCATGAACTCCAAGTAGAGGTCAGCAAACCTAAAACCATGCATTTCATGTACATTACTTACTTTTTTGATGATCGCCATATCGCCATTGGCGATGAATCCTTGGCTCTTTTCATCATTCTCCTGCAGCCAATAATAATTGTTGCGAACCACCATGATCTGATCCCCACCCGTGATCTCCTCATCCCGAAAAAGGATCTGGTTGCGTATGTGTTGATTATATAGATTGGCGGATTTGTTGGATCGGCAGATGACCATGCATTGCTCAATGCCATATTTATCATAGGCATAATGTAGGCCTTCGATCAGCCTTTCACCATTCATCCTGTAAATGTCCTTAAAAGATTTGGTCACAAATTGTGGGTAACTGTACTCCACAAACTCCTCGTCCAAGCGGATTTCATTCCGGATCCGGGTAGCATTGAAAAGGATTCCCGAATTTTTATCCTGTCTAACGACATCAGTTAGTTCGTAGGTGAAAATACCCAATCCAAATTCCCCATTCATGTATTCGGGATTTAGTGCAGGGCTTTCTTCCAATCCAACGGGAGGGAGCTGAGCGGTATCTCCAACCAACATCAAACTGCAGTTTTCCCCCGATTGCACATATTGTATGAGGTCATGAAGCAGTCCGGAAGAGAACATACTTGCTCCTTCATTGCTGATCATAGATGCTTCGTCCACAATGAATAATGTGTTTTCATGTGTATTATCACCTAAGCCGAAATTAAGGTCAATACTTGCTGCGTTTTTCTTGCGGTAGATTTTTTTATGGATGGTCAAGGCTGTTCTGCCGGAATAAGCACTCATTACTTTTGCCGCCCGACCTGTAGGAGCCAGCAATACCGATCGCTTCTGTATTTTTGGCAATATTTTGACCAATGCCGAGATGATGGATGTTTTTCCCGTACCGGCATATCCTTTTAGAATAAAGCAGGCGTCGGAGGAAAAGGTATGCAAAAAATCAGCCAACAAGCCGAAAACTTCTTCCTGTTGTTTTGTCGGTTGATGATGGAATTGCTGTAAGAGGTGATTTTTCACTTGCACATCCAAAGTTATTCAAAAGGTTGGTCAAACCAATTTTAAAAACTATTTTTGTGATTAAAGCATCTGCAAAAGCATGATTTATACGTCGTCACAATTTCACTTACAATATATTGCTAAATATCAATTAATCGTTCAGGCGAATTTTAACCATGACATATTATATGTGGTTGATTACGAAGGACAATTGTTGGTTTACATGAAGTATGAAAGCAATAGTCCCAGCGAAGAGGCTTTAAAGATTTTGAGTCTTCCTTTTCAGAAGGTCTATGTGAGTATCCCGCATAATAACCTGACATTCATTCCGAATGATCTCTATGATATGGAGGATGTAGAGAAATACCAGGATTTTATGGAACATCCAGGAAGAAAAGCTGAATCGGTTTCCTTGGATTTCCTTCAAGCACAGGCTTTTTATCAATATGATGTGTTGTTGGAGCAACGTTGGAGATCCTTGTTCCCGCAAGCCCAATTTATCCCGGAATTTAAATTGAACCTGATGCAGGCAAGACCTCATATTCCGCTACAAGGCGAGGTATTGGGTGTTGTATTCCATGAACAAGTGGTGGATTTGTTTTTGTTCATCAATGGGCAGTTCAAGCTATATAATAGTTTTGAAGTATATTCTGAAGAAGATCTCAGTTATTATGTGCTTCATCTTTTCCAAGTATTTGGCATCGATGGAAAGGTGAGCAAGGTTCTGTACAGCAGTATGAACGCTGAAAGCCCATATATTGGAAAATTGGCAGAATATGGCCATCAGGTAAAGGGTATTAGTTCGCAGCAGGCATTATCTTTATTGGATGAATTACCTTCCGGGTTGGCAGATAGTTACCTTTTAGAATTACCAAAATGCGCATTATAGGAGGAAAGGCTGCAGGATTACGTTTAAATCCACCACAGAATTTACCGGTTCGTCCGACTACAGATCTAGCCAAGGAAGCCTTATTCAATATCCTGAACAATAAACTGGATTTTGACGACTTGGATTGTCTCGATCTTTTTGCTGGAACTGGAAATATTTCTTTTGAATTAGCGTCGAGAGGGGTAAAGTCGGTTGATGCGATTGATCTGCATGGTAAATGTGTGATGTACATAACGGATACGGCGAAGAAATTGGATCTAACACAGATCAAAGCTCGGAAAGCAGATGTATTTAAATTCATCAAATCAGCGAAGGGTACTTATGATCTGATTTTTGCGGATCCACCTTATGATATTGGTCAGTTGCCGATGCTCCCTACTTATGTTTTTGAAAACAATTTGTTAAATTCAGGGGGATTATTGATTGTTGAACACCCAACGAGTAGAAAAATGGCCGCCCATCCCAATTTTGTGGAGCAACGGCAATACGGAAACTCGTCATTTAGTTTTTATAGCCTAGTATAAAAAACTTATTATAAATAGCCTAGCATAATGAGAATCGCAGTTTTTCCAGGGTCTTTTGATCCTTATACTATTGCACACCACGATCTGATCGAACGTGCATTACCGTTATTTGATAAGATTTATGTAGCCATTGGGATCAATAGTTCCAAAGTGGGCATGATGGATGTGGAAACCCGCAAAGCAGCCATTTCTAAGCTTTATGCTGGAAATGAGAAAATTGTGGTGGGTTTTTATCAGGGATTGACTGTAGATTTTTGTAGGGAGGTTGGAGCGACTGTTATTTTAAGGGGAGTACGTAATAATACGGATCTGGATTATGAGAATATCATTGCGCAGAACAATTTGATTTTGGCACCGGAGGTGGAGACTTATTTTTTGGTGAGTAGATCAGGGAAAGCGCATATATCGTCTACGATTGTTAGGGATATCTGGAAGAATAAAGGGGATATTAGAGGGTTGGTTCCGGAGGAGGTGTTTGGGTTTATTTTAGATGATAGATGATAGATTATAGATGATAGATGATAGATTTTTGGCGTCATTGCGAGGAGGTACGACGAAGCAATCTTTACACTTATCGAAAGATTGCTTCGTTCCTCGCAATGACGAAGGCCTCGCAATGACGGAGACCTCGCAATGACGGAGACCTCGCAATGACGCGGAAATAAACTCCTTAAATTAAATTCAACCTTACCTTCTGGCCTTTGATCCTACCATTAGATCCTAGCTTAATAACCTCTCTTGCAATAGCTCTACTAACAGCTACATAAGATTCATTGGGTTTTACATCGATCATTCCAAGGTCTTCCTTTTTAAAATCTCCCAGGTTCAGAATAAAACCAACGATATCAATCTTATTTACTTTTTGGCGTTTTCCGGCCGTTATACGAATAGTTTGGTATTTCGGAGGTTCTGGGATTGGGTAGAACTCATTCAACTCCATCACCGGAACATCCTGAAAATAAACCGGTACTCTTTCCTCCGTCGTTAATACCCCATAAACATGTCCTTCCTGTTGGTTTCTCCCAGCGCGACCATTTCTATGGATAAAATCCTCTTCCTTAGGTGGGAACTGATAATGCACCACATGGTTCATATCCGGAATATCAAGACCTCTAGAGGCCAAATCCGTAGTTACCAATATCAATTGGCTACCATTCTTAATTTTTAATATAGCTAGCTCACGGAAAAATTGATCTAATCCACCATGATAAGGGATGCTATCGATTCCTTTGCTTTCCAATAGTTCAGAAATATGTTCTGCGGCTTCGCGATGGTTACAGAAAACCAAGATCCGCTCAGCACCAATCTTACAGATCAATTTAAAGAGACCTTCCAATTTCATTTTGCTGGACACCTCCACCTTATGGTAATCCAAACTCGGGATTAATGCCTCCTTGTTCAAGAAATCCAATTTAATGGGATCATTAAGCTGGATGAAATTAGGCTTGTCGGTTACATCGGTCGCCGATGTCATCACTTGGTGCTTGATGTTCCTACAGCTGTTGATGATGTAAGAAATCTGCTCAGAAAATCCTAATTCCAAGGATTTATCAAACTCATCCAGGATCAGGGTATGGCAGTTTTCTAACAGATCAGGTCTTCTTTCCAAGTGGTAGATCAATCGACCAGGAGTAGCTATGATCAGGGAAGGACCTTCCTTAAGCTTGTTTTTCTCCATACGGTTATCATTTCCACCGTATAAACAAACCAAGGAAAGAGTATTATCCATCTTTCGGATAACCGATTCGATCTGAAGTGCCAGTTCTCTGGTAGGTACTACAATCAGCGCCGAAGAAGCCTGGATAGGGTATTTTTTCAGCAATTGCATCAGGATTAAGGAGAAGGCCAACGTTTTTCCAGAACCTGTAGGGGAGAGCAGAATAAAATCTCGTGTGTCGTCAAATTGACTCACTACAGCCTCCTGCATGGGGTTCAGCGCCTCTATTCCTAATCTATCGATATATGATTTTTCCTGTTGCATGCTGCAAAATTATCATAATTTATTGGATAGGCAGGGGATATTCGTTAAATAATGTTAACAAAGGAGAGGTCATTTCATTTTCGGCACGGAGATTGAATACTATTTAGCTCATAATTTAGGTTAATAATTGGTTAGTTAAAACTCCTGGAGCTCCCCGCTTCAGGAGTTTTTTTATTAATAGAATTGGCTTAATTTTTATTTTTAAAATTAACTTAACAGATAAAGGCACCGCTTTTGCTTATCTTGTAGGAGCTATTGAATTTTATAATTAAATTACGTGTTATGATAAAAAGAATCAGTATCCCCTTATTCCTCATGTCGCTTATTTTTATTTCCTCCTGTGGGGTAAGTAAAAAAACATACCAGGCATTGGATGCTCAGTATAATGACTTGAGTGCGCAATATCAAAAAAGTCAAGTGGAGCTTGCCGAAAGTAGAGCCCGTGTTACCAGTTTAGAAGAACAGTTGGAACAGGAGCGTAAAACCAATGCAGGTCTTCGGGAGGCATTGGCAAAACTGCAATCCACTTTGGATAATAGTATCAACCAAAACACTCAGGGAAATGTCAATATTTCCAAATTGGTGGATGAAATCAACGCTTCCAATAAATATATCCAGCATTTGGTGAACACCAAAAACAAAAGTGATTCCCTTAATCTGGTGTTGACGAATAATTTGACCCGTTCATTAAGCCGTGAAGAATTACGCGATGTGGATGTGAAAGTATTGAAAGGTGTGGTTTATATTTCCTTGTCGGATAATATGTTGTACAAATCAGGAAGTTATGAAATTTCTGATCGTGCAGGGGAGACCTTATCCAAAATTGCTAAGATCATCCAGGATTACAGAGAGTATGATGTGTTGATCGAAGGTAATACCGATACAGATCCTATTTCGAAAACCAATATTAGAAATAACTGGGATCTAAGTACTTTACGTGCATCTTCTGTTGTACAGGCATTACAGAATACCTATGGTGTAGATCCTAAGCGTCTGACTGCTGGTGGTCGTGGAGAATATAACCCGATTGCAAGCAATGATTCGGCTGATGGTAAAGCGAGAAACCGTAGAACGCAGATCATAATTACGCCTAAATTGGATCAATTTATGGAGCTGATTGATCAGGCACCAGAAACCTCTGATGCGGATGCATCTGCAGCAGATACCTCTGGATTGTAAGAATTTTTATTTAAAATCTTAATATTTAAAAGGCTGTATCAGAATATCTGATACAGCCTTTTTTATGGGTTATGTCATTGTGATACATACGTCATTGCGATCCATACGTCATTGCGAGGAGGTACGACGAAGCAATCCAAACGTCATTGCGAGGAACGAAGCGATCTTTGAACATTGTCATCCTGAGCAGCGTCGAAGGATCTGCAATACTACTTACGAACAGATGCTTCGACTACGCTCAGCATGACATGCGGACAGATTGCTTCGTCGTACCTCCTCGCAATGACGCAGAGGCTCTTATAAATCTACTCTTAAAAACTTACCTTCTTTATCGAATACCAAATCGATATCATTCACCAATTCCACATCAAATCCATGCTTTTCCTTTTCAATGCTCTTGATTCCAGAATTCGCATAATTCTCATTAATATAACTTACAATCGGCGCAAGGATAAAACCTGTACTGATTGCCGTGTTATTATTGGATTCCACTTCTGTCCAATCTCCATTCTTATCAAACTTCACCTGAACACCAGTTGCCAAAATTGCTTTATACTCTGTTCCTGATAAAGCTTCTTTTTCTTTCTCCACTTGAAGGATTTTCACCCCATTAAAGTGCGTATTTAAAAAGGTATTGGCCTCTTTCGGTAATTGGTCCGCTTGAATAACTTCCTCCTTATCACAGGAAATAAACAAAATCCCAAAACTCAATATAGCAGTTAATGTAAATAGTAATTTTTTCATGTTATGTTTAATTTTTTATTATCAATTTTTTAATTTCTAACGATGAATTATTAGTCATCGATTCTTACAAATTCTCCTTTTTTATTGAACTCCAGGTCCAATCCGCTGGTCAATTCCACCTCAAATCCATTCCTTTCCTTTTTCAATTGAACAACCTCATTATTTGGAAAACTTTTGCGAACATAATTCATTATAGAAGCTGGAATAATAGCCTGCGGAACTGATTTTTGTTTTGCATCCACTTCTGTCCAGTTTCCTTTTTGATCAAACTCAATCTCTGTCCCATTTTGTAGGACAACTTTGTATTCCATACCCGAAAGCATTTCTTTTTCAGAACTCACCAAGGAAATTTGACCCTTATTATAATGTGTATTCACAAATGATTGAGCCGTTTTTGGTAGTTGATTAAATTCCAATACTTTTTTCTGTGCCGATGCACTAAATGATGCAACAAGCATTGCTGCGATCATACTGATTTTTGTTATTGATTTCATGTCTTTGTTCTTATGATTTGAATCAAAGGTCTATATCAATTTGGGAAAGAATTGGGAATACGGAAGTAAAATGAAATAATTTTTAATTTTTTATTAAATCAAAAACATGTTGATTGTGAATAAACTGATATTGAATCGTTAAATATGGATATTTCTCCAAGATGGATTGCACGATGGATAAACCTAATCCATTGGAGGTACTATCCTGTGTGCCTTTATGGAATCGTTCGAAAATGTATTTCGGATTTAGTGCTTCTCCCAGGCTATCATTAGCAATACGGATAGTCCTTTCCGAAAAAACAACCTGAATTTGTCCCTGGGGTTTATTGTATTTGATCGCATTTCTGAGCAGATTGCCGATCAATATTTGTGCTAGTTCCGGGTTACAATCCGCTAAAAATATACCCTTATCTTCCAAGGAAACCTGGACTTCCTTGTACGTATAAATATCTTCCAGTTCTTCCAGCAGATTCTTCGTTAATGCATTGAAATCTATTTTTTCGGTTTGATTATATTGGTGGTTTTCAATTCTGGAAAGCATTAATAAGGATTTGTTCAAACCTACCATCCGATGAAGGGATTGCTTCGCTTCAGCTAATTTTTTCAATTGGGATTCGTTGAATGCTTCATCCTGCAATAAAAGCTCCATTTTACCAATACTCACTGCCAAAGGGGTCTGTAGCTCATGGGAGGCATTTTCCAGAAACCTTTTCTGATCTTCAAAGACCATTTCATTCCGATCGATCATTTTGGCGATCTGCAGATTGAGCTCTTCGAATTCCTTAACCTGGCTTTTTACCGGTTGAAAACTTTTTGATTCCCCAAAACGGTATTGACTCAGGTTGCGGAGCGTTTCTTTAAACGGTTTCCAGGCATTCCGCAGGACAAAATGGTTGATGATGATTATGCTTAAGACAATCACTATATATAATACGGATAAAGAAATCGCTAAATTGATCAGGAAATCGTCTTCTTCTACAGTAGATGTGCGTATTTCCAGCTCATAAGCTTTCCCATCTTTGCTGAAAAATCCGGTACTTAGGATGCGATAAGGTTCATCTTCTTCATCATAGGGCATGTAGATCAATTTTCTGGAAAAATGATTTTTGTCCAAATCTTCCCTTGGCGCTACCTCCCGGATGATAAATTGATTGATGCCATAGGTTTTATTATCCGTTATTACCGAAGGATCTTTAAAAGCTTCCCGAATGATCTCGATTTTTTGATTCTTCAGTCCATCATCTACATTGTCATATACCTCATCCATGAGGAGGGCATAGAACAATAAAGCCCAAATGGCCATAATGACCAAAATGGCTAGAACCAGGTATCGATTCGTGTAATTTTTAACGGATATTGCCATTATACGAGTTTATAACCTACACCGTAGACCGCTTGGATATCAGCTTCGGCATCGGCATCCTTTAATTTTTTTCTAATATTTTTTATCTGGGAATAGATGAAATCCAAATTATCTGCCTGATCTGCATGATCACCCCAGACGGCTTCTGCCAAGGTGGTTTTTTCTAATAATTTATTTGGCCTCAACAGAAAGTAATATAACATATCAAATTCTTTTCTGTTGAATGATAGTGTCTTGTCGGCAATACGAACAATCCGGTTTTCAGGATCCACCGTAATGTTCTTATAGGTAAGTAGGGAAGAACCTTCCTGCGCATTTCTGCGGATAATGGATTTGATCCTTGCCAGTAGCTCTGCAAAATGGAAGGGTTTTGCCAGGTAATCATCCGCCCCGATCTCTAATCCCAGCACTTTATCTGCTACGGAGTCTTTTGCAGATAGTATGAGTACGGCCTGTTTGCGATTTGCCGCTTTCATTTGTTTAAGGATATCCAATCCTGATCCGCCAGGGATCATGATGTCCAGTAAGATACAATCGTATTGGTAGTTCATTACTTTCTCAAGGCCAGATGGATAATCCATGGCCGTTTCTACCAAAAAATTCTCCGCTTCCAAAAACTCTTTACTGTTTTGAAGTAGGTCTATTTCATCTTCTATGATCAGGATCTTCATTTTTTAAAGGTATGTTATTCTTTTTTAAAACCAAGGTGAATACTTTGGCAAGTTAAGCGCTTAATTCTGGAAAGATTTGGGAATATTTTTTAGTACCTGAGATGCCTGAAGCACAACCGTAAAAATAGTTATTGAGGTTTACCTCTAATCCATGGTGTAGGAATATTTCTTGAACAAATTTACAATCGCCGAAGTTCTTACTGTAAATCCACAGCATACGGTAATCACTGGGATTGCCGAGGAATAATTTACCAAGGATTGGAATTAATTTTCCCAAATAAAATCCATAGAAAAAGTTCAAAACAGGGTTAGATGGTTTGGAAACTTCCACAAAACTAAATTTTCCTCCTGGCTTTAAGATTCGGGAGACCTCTAAGGCCAATTGGTTCAGTTGATCTTTATTGAATGTTTTTAGGCCATATGCACAGGTAAGAATATCAAAACTGTTTGCGGGCAGCGAATTGTTAAGTACATCTTCCGTAAATGTCTTTAATTTTCCGGAGAAAAGTTTATCTCCCTTAGCTTTTGCTTTCCTTTGCATTTCTTCTGAAAAATCCAATGCATAAAAAGTGGCGTTAGGATATTTTTTCAACAATAAGTTCCAGTTTTCACCTAAACCAGATAAGATATCAATTACTTGGATAGGGTCATTGTTTTCAGCTAACACATTTATAAATTGTTTTCTCCAACGAATACTAAATCCGAATGAAGTAATATAATTCATTCTTTCATAGGAAGAAGACATTTGATTGAAAAGCTTTTTGACAAATGCTGGATCGTATATATTCATTTTTTTTAGATATGGTAATTGATTCTGGCCATGAATATAAAAAAAACTCCTGAAGCGGGGAGCTCCAGGAGTTTTTAACTAACCAATTATTAACCTAAATTATGAGCAAAACATATTTCAATCTTCGTGCCAAAGTATTTATAATTACACATACAATTCAAAATCAGCCCACTAACCATCCAATCTTAACATAAATTAACCATTTCCTCGACCTCGTATCCCACCTGACCCTTCAAAATAAGTTTGAATTTGGGTTAGAATCGCCCTTTAAGCATGTTTAAAGCAAGGGTAAAGTAACAAGAAACTATATGAAGCATACATTTTACATACTTTAAGTATACTTTCACTATGCTTTCACCACGAAGCAAACCATAAAAAAACTCCTGAAGCGGGGAGCTCCAGGAGTCTTAACTAACCAATTATTAACCTAAATTATGAAATTTGATAAGTATATTTCAAGTTCTGTGCCGAAAAACATACTTAACTAAAATTTTAATAAAAAATCCTCTTTACTGACAATTTCATGGCAATCCACCATTAAAAAGCTTTATTTAACCTCCTCAGGCTTATCAATCACCTTATCAAAATCATAACTTGCAAAGCGTCCTGTATCTTTCGCGTGTACTAAATCTTGCTCTTCACCGCCCCATGGCCAACCGCCAAATTCTGTTCTGCGGTATTGATTAAAAGCTTCCTGCAATTCTTTTTCAGTATTCATAACAAATGGCCCATAGGCTGCAACCGGCTCACCAATAGGTTCACCTTCTAAGATCAACAACTTCGCAATGCCAGATCCTGTATTTTTGATCCAGATTTCTTCATCACCTCCCAAATCAGCCATGTGGTTTGGCTGAACCTTATAATCCGCCATTTCCACAGGATCCTGCCCATCATAATATAGCACAAAACGGTTCATGGTTTTGGAAACTGCATCTAGGTTGATTGCTGTTCCTGGTTCCATCTCTATTAACGCCGCACCCATATGATGCTCAGGGTCGCGAGCCCAAGAGTGTTTCAATGCACCCAAGGATTTCACACCATAATATTCGCCATGGATAACTTTAATGCTTACTTTCTTTCCTTCTTGATCCAAAACTGCTTCCGGAATGATCTCTTTCCATAACATCTTATAATCTGGTTCCGTCAATTTATCCTTTCCGGCCATATTTACCCAGATTTGGAATAAACGTAATGGATTTGGCTTATCTTCATGGATCAATGGGAACATCTCCGCATGAAGAACACCTTCGCCTGCACTCATCAACTGTACATCGCCATCCCCATATCTTCCTTTGGAACCTTTGGAATCAAAGTGGTCTGCGTATCCTTCAGAAACAATGGTGATGATCTCAAAGCCCCGGTGTGGGTGATGAGGGAAACCTGGGATTTGCTGTCCATGGTACATCCGCCAAGGATTGCTACGATCAAAGTCGTTACCGATGTTTCTTCCTGCCAATGATGCCTTCGGACCTAATTTTCCATTTCCTTCCGGATAAAGTTCATAATGGTAAGCTCCCATAATAAACGGATCGCGTAATGGTAATCTTCCTTCTACTTTGCTTATGTTTTTTACTTTCATGATATTTCCTTTTTTTTGTTTTCCTTGATATCATCAAACAGTAGTCCATAAGGCCAAAAAAAGTGTTGGACTTACTTGTAGGTAACTAGTTAACAAGGAGTAACCCAACTTGTTTTAAGCTAAATAAGTGCATTTTGATGGGTTATTGGAAGGGGATAGGGTGTTGTTATGGAATGAAATCTGACAATACTGCCTGTTTGTCATTTAAAATAAGGGGAAAACAAAAATTAACTGACAATAATTCCTTTTCCGAAGCTATAATCTTCTAGGTTTTCGCAACATTTTTCAAATTCAAATGGCGGGCGGTCCAAAGGGATAGTCTCTTTATCAAAGTTAAAAAGGAGTTTGTAACCTAATTTATCTTCACTAACAGCATACACATAATCTGTATGCGTTTCATTTTGCGGCAGAGAAATCATTAACTGTTTATGAAATAACGGATCAATTGCCCAGGAATCTTTTTCTTTGCAACTGTGCCAACCGGTCACCTGGACATTGGGATTCCATTCCTTTACATGATGCAGGTAATTGATCAGGTAGCAGAAATGCTTCATATCGATATCGTAAGGAAAAGTCAATAGATTCGTTTGGGCATCTAAGCGGGTCAGGTTGATGATGACCTGGAATTTCTGCTCATTGAATTGATCACAGAACGCTTTGCAGTGGTTTTTAACGTCGTTGAAGATTGGACCTTTAACACGAATCACTTTATCATTGTTTTTTTTGATAAAATCCTCTTCATTGAACTGTTGAATAGGAGATACATCTCCTTTGCTATTTACGGTTTTTAATAGCATGAAGATCACAAACAATACAACAAGTATAGTAATGATGCTGAAGGTATTCATAAAAAAGGTTAATGATACGTTCGATACGGTTGGTTATATCCTTATCGCTTAGCATAAAATTAGTTAATTTATTTCTAAAAATCCTATATTTTAGAAAAAAATTAATAAAGTCTAAGTCTATTTAACAAGCTCAATGCTTACCAGCTCTTTTACTAAAGTTTTGCCTTTAACATCTTGACCATCAACAATCCTTTCTGAGGCCGCTTTTAATATGTTTCCTGTTTTTAGATCAAAATGCATTTCATATCGATCCTTCAATTTTATATTAACGGAATTCAAATCTTCCTTGTTCTTCAAGTCAAATTGACTTTGAATTTTTCCTATTAATTGCTTGAGTTCTTCTTCATCTATTTCCGATTCTTTTTTGATGATGGCAACCTGATCGGCTTGAATATTGTCTAACCAAATGCTGCTTTTAATAGATAATGGAATACTGCCAAGAATATTCGGTGCATCTTCCTGATATGTTTCCTTCTCCTTAGAGGTAAAATAGTTCCCGTAAAGGCCATGCAATAGTTTGATTTCTTTAAATGCAATGGATTCTATTAATTGCTTGTCCTTGAACAACTCGATTGTTTGGCTCATGGCGAAATCCATATCGTCTGCCATTTCAGGTTCTTCTTTTTTAAGTATGGAAAAGAATTTTTTAAGAGATTGTTCCAAGTTAGTCATCAATTCCGCTGTATTGAGGACTTCCTGAAAGACTCCATTTTGATCGGTACGATAAACAACATTGATCTGCGAAAAATCCTTTAATGCATCATGGTATTTTTCTGGGATTCCTAAAGATTCAAAATCAGTTTGATATAGCCACTGAATTTTATAACCATTCTCAGCAACATCCAAAACTTTAAATTTTGCCATTAGGCTACCTTTATTGGACTTGACCAATTCTCCATTAACTGTTTCAGTTTTTTCTTTATGAATGATATAGTTTAATGAATCGCCTTTTTCCCATTTAGGAATTATTTGGATATCAAGTTCTTCTTGGCCATATGCGATTTGGAATAAAAAAAGTAAGCTTATGATAGTGAGAAGGTAATTGGTTGGCTTTTGCATAATACTTTATGAATTTATTAGCAATAATAATAAAATTACCCTATATGGGGTATTTATTTCTATTGATGTAGGTGATAATTTTGCTGGTAATATAAAACCAACATAATTAATCAAAATGAAAAAGTTTCTATTAATGCTAGTGCCCATGTTCTTTTCAATTGCCTTACTGGCACAGAACAGACCCGGAGGAAAGTACATCAATGTAGGTTATTCCTCACAAACCTTAAGTTTTGCAGATGATAACGATGCATTCGAATTAAAAAGTAAAATAGGAGGAACGTTCAACAGCGGAAGAACATTCTATATCCTGAACAGACCTGTGGCCAAGATGATCTATTTCGGGATTGATTGGACTTATATTGATCTAAATTATGTGCAATATAAGGAAGAGGTGGTTGATGAGGAAGAAAGCTTCGTAACGCATAAAGCAGAAGCAGGCATGCAGGTAGGACCTTCGGTACATATTGCTCCAATCGATGGATTGACTTTCTCCACCTATTACCGTTATGCGCCAAGTTATTCCATGATGTTTGCGGATTCGGAATTTTCTGGTGGATATGCAGGCTTAAATGTCGCTGGTATAAGTATAAATTATTCCGCTTTTGGAATAGGAGTAGAACAGCGTTGGGGAACCGCCAAACATAATTTTAGCTTGGATGTGGAGGATATGGAAGAGGAGCAGGAAGAAAAAGTCTCGCATAAATACAAACTTTCTGGACCAAGGGTGTTTTTATCCTTCAGATTCTAAATCCTCAGATTTTAAATAAGACCATCAAATCAATTTAATTTTTTATAGTTAATAGTGAATAATGCTAAACCTCTGGCAATTGCTGGGGGTTTTACTTTTTAGTATATTTAGCCAATGGATAAGAAGGAAATCATTATCAAGGATAAACTTGAGCCTAAACGCCTTCTCAAGGTAGCCTTATTTGACCAAGAGAAAACAAACACAAAACCCCATAAGCATAATGGTTATCTGGAATTGGTGTACTTGTCGCGTACTGCTGGTAAACATACCATCGATACGCGGGAAATTTTGGTCAAGGCACCTTGTTTATTGGTAATCCGACAGGACAATGTGCATTTCTGGGAATTGGAACGCCCTGTGGAAGGTTATGTGGTTCTATTAAAAAGTGCGTTTGTGGAAAGTAGCTTAGATCAGGGATTTCTAAAATTGATCGAACAGATCAGTGACTTTGATCAAATTCATTTAAAGGACGATGCATCCATTTACCAACTATTGGCCCTATTAGCCGAAGAAGAAAGTCCAATGATTCAGGAAGCACTTTTTAAAGCGGTTCTGCTTAAAACATTGGAAAATCTACCCAAACCAGAATTAAGCCTTCCGAGAAATAATAATCTTTTTGATCGATTTGTGGAGCTCATTGGGCAAAGTCGACCTATTGTGAACCATGTTGCCCATTATGCGGAATTACTGAATACCAGCCCTCAGAATCTAAATGCTTCCTGTAAGAAAAGGTCTGGGAAAACAGCTTCGGAAGTGCTTTCGGAACATATTCTTAAGGAAGCGCAAAGGCTCTTATTATATACCGGAAAGAGCATTTCGGAAATTGCTTATGCATTGGGATTTTCCGATAAATCTCATTTTTCCAAATACTTTAAGCGGAACCTTGGCATCCGTGCGAAGGATTTCCGCATGCAGCAAGCTTAGAATTCTTTTTCGCCAAATTCACTTTTTGGAAGTTTTATCAGTTGATTCAACCGCTGAAGATTGATGTTGAGGTTCAACAAGAGGATATTCTTCTCATAGATGTAATTGGTGGTGGTATAGAAATCTTTATCCCAAGTGCTGATTCGTTGCTCATTGACGCCCCAATCTCCCAATTCTATATTTTGCCATTGCAATTGGGCAGTCATTGCACCTTTTAAGAATGATTTGCTCAGGTTAAAATGCGGTGTTAAAAAGCGGGAATCAACGCCTTGAACCGTTGGTCTTTCAGAAAGATAGTTTACCTGTAAACCCGTGCTCCAGTTCTTACCAAGAGAAGCCTGTAGGCCTGAATTGATGTTGTATACCCAATCACTATTCGTTTTCGTATCCTCGTAATCCAATACTTTTCCGGAAATGGAATAATGGTATGCATTGATACCCAAGTTCAGGGTCAGCCAAGGAAAAACCTTTCCATTGGCGCCAAGTTCTGCACCAAAACGTTTTGAATAATCTGCATTGGTAAATACCCGGTGTAGGATGGTATCCGCATAGACTGAATTGACCCGTTGAATCGGGTTTTTACTATGTTGGAAATAAGCATTCAAGAATACGGTTCCGTTTTTGAGTTTTTTGACCAATCCGGTCTCCGCATTAGTAATGAATTCGGGTAGGAGTTCGGGATCTCCCTGCTCCAAAGTTTCGGAATGTTCCCTTTCTGGAATAGGGTTCAATTCAAAATTATTATTTCGTTGTACCCTTCTGGCTGCTGCAATTTTCCAGGATAGATTGTTTCCTAGATCATGCATCAGGTTAAAGGATGGATACAATTGATGGATGGAGTAGGGGAATTCCTCATTTCTATCCAGCAAAAGGACATCTCTTTGGTAATATTCATAACGAAGCCCTAAGGAATATTGCGTTCTTTCCAGTTTTCTATCGAATTGGGAATAAAAGGCATGCACCAGATTAGTTGCTTTTAATTTTCCTGTAAATTCAGGGATCAACTGCAAATTATTGTTGCCACTGCTCGATTCCCAATATTCAAAGTTTCCTCGCTGCTTGTCTGATCGCAATTGATAACCCGATAACAATTCACCAGCCTTCATTTTCCATTGGTGGTTAAATTGCAGCCTTAGCCCATTCAGCGGATTCGTATATCGGTTATCGGTATATTGAACGGTATCCATTCCGTTTTCAATATTGGCGTTTTTGGTGGAACCATGGATATTGGCATGTTCATAAATAGCACCTAAAGTAAAAGCATGTTGTGGATTGACTTTGAACAGATAGGTTAGATCGACCAAATAGAATTCCCCTTGTTTATTCTGTAGGTTGGGATTGAAATAGTTAGAAGTGCCCAATAACTCTCCGGTAGAAGGTTTTACGGTTCTATTGGTATAATGAATGTCGGCAATTCGGTCTTGGTATTTTTTAGACGCCAACAAACCGATGCTGATGTTGTTTTGGTCATTAAATTCATAGGAACCATTTAGTCGTAATCCATAATTGTATTTATCGAAGCTTCTTTCGCCTTTGGATGGGAAAAAAGTCTGTCTATCTCCAATGATGGTGTTGACATCGCCATCCCTGAATCCTGCATTATCGTTTCGGAGGTAATTGGCAGAACCATTGAGCTCTAGCTTTTCCTGTTTGAATTGAAAAGCGATGTCGGCTCCATAACGCTGCTGTTTCTTAACATTGTCATAGTCATCTATGCTTGGTAAACCGCCTTGAAGGTTCATGATCCATGAAAAGCCACTTGTGATGTTCTTTTTCGTTTTGATATTAATGATCCCTGCCTTACCATCTGGGTCGAATTGTGCAGATGGGCTGCTGATGAATTCCACTTCCGAAACATCGTTGGCCGCTATCTGGTTCAATATACTCGTAGGATCTACTAAGCTCGGTTTTCCATTGATCAATACCATTAAGCCAGCATTTCCACGAACACTTAAATTTCCTTGGCCATCTAAAGCTACCGCAGGAAGATTCTTTACGATGTCTAAAGCAGTACCACCGACGGCATTCTTATATTGGCTGGCTTGGTAAGTTTGCCTATCTGCACTGTGTTTTTGTGGCGTTTGTCCGGCAGATATGCTTATCTGTCCGATCTGGTTGACTGCTGGAGTCAATAGGATTTCGCCCAAATCCATACGACCATTTCGTGTCATGTTGATTTTGCTGGCGTATTGTTTATAGCCGATGGACTTTATCTGTAGTTGATAATTGCCCTGCTTCAATTTATTAAATTCAAATTTCCCCACACTATCAGAAATCATTCCGTCCAACACTTTTTGTTGCGCATCCAAAATGGAAATAGAGGCGTATGGAATTCCTTGGTTGCTTAAGGAATCGACCACCCGCCCAGACAGGATATTTTGCTGTGCTTGAAGATTAAAAAGGGTAAAGAACAGGCAGAATAGGAGGTAGTATTTTTTCACGTTGTTTAGATTTTGCGTAAAAATAAGAAAGCTTGAATAGATTACGGTATAAGCATTGTTTTATACCATTTTATTTTCAAATAGACTATTTTGGTCTACACTAAAGAACTCTCGGAAATATGGTTTATTTTTGTATATTTGTACACATTCAAAAGAGACCTCCATTTTTTTCCATTCTGCATTCTGCAAAAGAAAATCAAATCTCTCATTATTATTTAATCATAAAGGTATTTAATGTCAAAAACTCAACTTACATTCAAGAAAAAAGAAACTGCAAAAAAGAAACAATTAAAGAAATTAGAAAAACAAGAAAGACGTGAGCAGAACAAAATGAACAATGACAAAGGAAAGTCATTGGAAGAGATGTTTGCTTATGTAGATGAATTTGGAAATATTTCCAGCACGCCACCGACCCAACAGTACAAATTCAAGGAAGAGGATCTATTGCGTCCGCAGGATCAGGAAGATGAATTCTTGTTCGGGAAAGTGTCTTATTACAATGAAACCGGTAATTATGGATTTATCCGTGATAATGAAAGCCGTGAGACCGTTTATTTCAATGATAAATTGGCGGGTAAATCACTTTCATTGAATCAGGCTGTGAAATACAAGTACACACGTACGAAACAAGGGAATCAGATTACGGAGGTCGAAGTCCTATAAATACTACTCTTTTTTAATAATGAAAAAGCAGCAATCGAATGATTGCTGCTTTTCTTTTTTAATAAAGTGAGGAATTAACCGATAACGCGAACGTTTACTGCGTTTAATCCTTTTTTTCCATTTTCTACTTCATAAGATACTCTGTCGTTCTCACGCACTGGACCTTTAAGACCTGTAGTGTGAACAAAAACATCAGCACCACCGTTAGATGGAGTGATAAATCCGAATCCTTTAGTCTCGTTAAAGAATTTAATAGTTCCTTCTTGCATTGTATTATTATTTTATTGATAAATTATTTTGTTTTTTTAAGGCCAAAAAGCGCCTTGCTTTCAATTAAAGCTTTACAATGTATTGAATAGAAAAAACTATGCCGAAAATATTGTGATAACTTCAATAGGTCAAATGAACATACCTATTGCCTATAGACTTGTCAAGTAACATTACGAAGGTAAGATATTTAATTGTAAAAGAAAGAATATTAATTTTTTATTCTTGGAAAAATAGGTTTAATGACAAAATAATAGCAATATATTATTTCTAATTCTGTTTCAAACCGCAATTCTTATCTTTGATATAAACAGTAAGCTATGGAAAAAAATCAGATCAACGCCGATGAGTTTGTGTCCAAATTTATGGATGGGAGTTTAAAGCATCTGACCTATATCCAAACGCCGATTAAAATTTTTCCATTAAGGGATATTGCGCCCTACCTTAAAACTCCAGTTCCACCCATCTTCTTTGGCTACAATCTGTTGATCCATATAACTGAAGGATATTTTAACCAACAGATTGAATCTACCACCTTTATGGTGAATGCTCCGGCAGTGGTGATCTGTAATTATGGGCATATTTCGGCTATCCATTCGGTGGATAAATCAGCCCAGGGTTATTGTGTACTAATTAAAGAACAGGCGATGACCTCTATGTTTAGAGAACAGGAGATCCTCCATATCTTTAATATTGCCCCCTTATTAAACCTAAGTAAGGAAGATAGTCAGGAATTGAACAATATGCTCGATTTGTTATACCGGGAGATCTATACGGATAAACCCTATAAGGAACTGTATGAGAGTATTTTCAAAACCGTAGCCTTAAAAATCATTAAACTTTCCAATGCTAATAAGTCTTTGGAAAGGAAGCAGGAAATTGCGCTAGCATTTAAGCAATTGGTTCATTTACATTTCAATAAGCACAAGACCGTGGATTTTTATGCAGATAAACTGGCGGTTTCCATCAATTATTTAAACAGGTGCGTATCTTCTGTTTTCAATAAATCATCCAAAGAATTAATCCTGGAAGTAGCGATTATCCATAGTCAATTATTGCTGCTAGAAACCAACAAAAGTGTGGCTAGCATAGCCTATGAACTTGATTTTGCGGATCCATCTTATTTTACAAGGCTCTTTAAAAAGATTGTAGGTATCTCTCCGAGTGAATATCGGAAGGGTGTAAAGTAAATTTGGGTTATGCACGATTTGTCCTAATTATTATCTTATTTCTCATAGTATAGCATTTCCTTATTAATTAATTTTGTATTGCTTGTTTCTGTCAAATTTTTAGTAAACAGGCATTAACAACATTGAAAATAACCAAGAAAGAAAAAGGAAATGAGCGAAGTAGTAGCACAAATAGATTTTAATACTTATATCAATACCTTCAGTAAAGAGCTGAAACAATTATTCCGTGAGGATAACGATATCAATCAACTAAGTTTGAATCGTGATCTTCCGAAGGAGTTTTTGAACAAGATCATGGCGCATAAGCCTTTGGCGGTGGCCATTCCAAAAATTCATGGAGGAAGAGGAGTTTCCGTAAAAGAATGTTTAAGTGTTCTTGCTGCTGCTTCTTATGAATCTCTTCCTTTATCCTTGATGTTCGGGATCAATATTGCTTTATTCTTGGAGCCTTTAGCGAAATATGGACAGTTTCCTGTACAGGAGCGGATTTTTAGCCAGTTTTTGGAAAAAAATGCGATGGGTGGATTAATGATTACCGAGAAAGCGTATGGTAGTGATGCCTTGAATATGAAGACAGCTTATCAGCAGGTTGAAGGATCATACCATATCAAAGGGCAGAAACATTGGCAGGGATTAAGTGGTGCAGCTGATTTTTGGTTGGTTACAGCACGAAAATTTGGCGCGAATGGTGAATTGGCAAGGGATATTGATTTCTTTGTAACAGATAATAATAAACCGGAAGAGCATATTCCAATGGTTCATCGTTATAATAACCTGGGTTTATATGCAATTCCTTATGGAATCAATGAAATTGATGTGGTGGTTCCTGAGGAGCAGAAATTGACTCCTGAAAGTACCGGTATCAAATTGATGTTAGATATGTTGCACCGCAGTAGGTTGCAATTCCCAGGGATGGGAATGGGTTTCATTAAGCGTCTATTGGACGAGACCTTACAGCATTGTCAAGAAAGGATCGTAGGCGGCGCCCCATTGTTGCAGATTGATGCGGTTAAGTATCAGGTGGCAAGAATTCAAGCGGCATATACGATTTGTTCTGGAATGTGTGCATATAGTGTTGGACAGAGTGGGATAGAGCATGATTTGGCGACTTTAAGTGTAGAAGCTAATACCTTGAAAGCATTGGTTACCGATTTGATGCAGGAATCTGCTCAGATCAGCTTGCAATTGGCCGGGGCAAATGGATATCGTTTGGATCATATTGCCGGTAGGGCAGTGGTGGATAGCAGACCATTCATGATTTTTGAAGGATCGAATGAGATGCTGTATAGCCAGATTGCAGAAGGTATTTTGAAATTGATGCGTAAGAGCAAGGAGACTAATCTTTATAATTTCTTAAAAACTTATAAATCCGCGGATATCAGTGCGGATTATTTTAAATCGCAATTGGATTTCTCGGTAGAGGGTAATTTGAAGCAAAGAGACTTGGTGACGATCGGTAGAATGATTGCAAGGGTGATCAGTTTCCAATTTGTATTGAAAATGCAAGGGTTTAACCCTGCTTTGGTGGAAATCACCAGAAAGCATATGCTTATGGATCTAACCATGTTCTTAGGGCAATTGAATGCTAAGAATGAAGCTGATCCTCTGGTGGATTATACCGACAACGCCGACTGGGTTAACTTCCTAGGTTAGTATTCATCCCGCCCTTGCGATTAAGCGTCCTTGCGATTAAGCGTCATTGCGATTAAACGTCATTGCGAGGAGGTTTCCCTGTCATTGCGAGGAGGTACGACGAAGCAATCTTCAAAAATGTCATGCTGAGCGCAGTCGAAGCATCTGTACGATCACCATCCCACAGATCCTTCAACTCCCCTCAACATGACATTTTTTTATGGAAATTTCTCAAAAAATAATCTTTATTCATATACCTAAGATTAAATCCATTATACCAACATACAAATTAGTATATTTAACACTATGGCCGAGAAGTTTTTAATTGATGAACAGACCCTCCGGGATCTCCAACTACGTGATTTTAGCAATCGTACCATTTTCAGTTTTTACGAAGAGGCTGTCATAACCGAAGGCGGCCAAGAATTCTTCCTTTCCGTATTCTACGATCCCGTATTGGATATCGACATCATAAAAAACAGGCAATCCAAAATACGTCGTTTAGAAGCGGTAGCCCATGAGGTTTTCCCATTCTACCGTGTCATCCTCAAAGACATTGAAAAGTTTATTAAAACCAGGCATTCCGGCGGGAGCACCTCCAACGGTCTCATGGATATCTTTGGCATCCGGACACCCGCATATTACTATAAAAAACGAAATATTTTTGAGGTCTGTGATTTCCTGATGGACTCCCAGAAGTTCTATCAAAAGATCTATGACCATACCCCCGATGAGGATCTGAAAGAAATGATCGATACCATTGATTCCTGTTTAGCGAGGATTTTTGATGGTAAACCCAGAGATCCCGAAAAGATCAAAATCAATATTTTCAATATCGATAAATTCGATCGATTGATCCGTTTCGAACTTTCCAGCAGAATAAAGAGAGCTATCAGTTTTTTCTATGAAATAGATGCCTATTTCGCTGTCGCTAAAGTTTCGGAAGCAAGATCATTCTGCTATCCCGAAGTATATCCCAAAAACCAAACGGGAGAGATTTATATGGAAGGTGTTTATCACATTTTCCATAAATCGCCTGTAAAAAACGATCTAAAAATTTCGAAGGATAAAAAGTTATGGTTCCTGACTGGGGCAAATATGGCCGGGAAATCCTCTATCATCAAAACTATATCCTCTGCCTTATACCTCACCCATATTGGTTTTCCAGTCCCCGCAGATCAGATAAAGACCGATCTTATTGACGGTTTATTTACCAGTATCAATCTGCAGGATAACCTGGAAATGGGCTATAGCCATTTTTATGTGGAAGCCATGCGTTTGAAGGATATCGTGGATCAATTGGAACCACATTCCAATGCGTTGATGATATTGGATGAGCTTTTCAAGGGAACCAATCATAGCGATGCTTCCAATGCGATTCTGAAGGTCATGAAGAACCTGGCAGAAGTGGATGGGCCATTTGTGATTGTATCTTCCCACATCACTGAACTATCGGAAGAATTGAAGAAAATAAATACGGTGGATTTCTTTAAGATGAATATCGAAAGTGACCCTGAGGGCTTGCCTATTTTCACCTATAAGATCGTTCCTGGTATTGCGGAAGAAAAGTTAGGCATGTGGTTGCTCAAAAAAAGTGGTGCTTTCGAATCCATCGATAAATTGAAGGATCCAAAAGCACCAGAAATTTCATAAAGAAATGCAGCCTGATTAGGCTGCATTCATCATTTGTCTACATGCATCTGCACATTTCCTACATGCTTCCGCACATTCCTTACAATGGTCCATTCCCATGGAAGCATGTTTCTCACATTCCTCCGCACATGCATCACATATTTCAGCACATAGTGTACAAATATCTTTGCTGAACTTGCCATCCAAACTCATGCTCGTTACGGATGCTTCACAAATAGCTACACATTCCAAATTCAATTGAATACATTTTCTTAAATGCTCCACATTTTCCTCATTCAAACATGCCATTGCACATTGATTACACATCACCACGCATTCGTTGCATGCTTCTATGCATTCCTGGTATTTTGTCTGTATCATAATATTTTGTTTAAATCCTCTATAGAATTCTAAGAGTCCGCCAGTAATTTAATGACCTATCTCTATAGAATGAACAGTTTATACTTGGAATTGTTCTTTTATCATGGTAAAAAAATAACGCATAACCATCTGGTTATGCGTTAATAGGTTTATTGACTCAATTGACTCCTTAGCCCTATTTTTTTAGGTAATTATCAAAGTATTTAGCGATTTTATCGTACATATGAATCCTATCCTTGCCTGAAACATTGTGTTCATGGGTAGGGTATAAGAAATAATCTACTTGTTTACCGGCTTCAATACATTTTTGGATAAACTCCATACTGTGTTGTTGTACCACCACCGGATCCTGCGCTCCATGGATGATCAGTAGGTTCCCTTTCAGTTTATCGGCTTTGTTCAATAGAGAGGTCTTTTCATAGCCTTCCGGATTTTCTTCTGGGGTATCCATATAACGTTCACCATACATCACTTCATAGAATTTCCAGTCCATAACCGGCCCACCGGCCACAGCAGCCTTGAAAATATCATTATGCTTCGTCATTAAGGAGCTTGTCATGAATCCGCCATAACTCCAGCCAAAGATTCCCATATTAGCTGCATCAACATATGGTTGCGATTTTAGGTAGTCAATGCCCACTAATTGATCGGCCATTTCGGCTTCACCCAGGTTGCGGTGGGTTACTCGTGTGAAATCACGGCCACGAGCATCCGAGCCACGGTTGTCTAAGGTGAATACGATGTAACCATTTTGTGCCATGTACATATCGAAGTAGCCTAATCCTCCTAACCATCTATCGGTTACCATTTGAGCGTGTGACCCACCATATAGGTACACCATGACCGGGTATTTTTTGTTTGGATCAAAATTGGTCGGATAAGTTATGCGGGCATTCAAAGGTGTTTTACCATCTGCCGATACGAATGATTTAAATTCGATTTTAGGAAGGTTGATTTTGCCCGTAAAAGGATTCGTAGCATGCAATATAGGCGTTGCTTTGCCGTCTTTCGTTGCAATGACCTGAACGATGTTTGGAGTGTTCAGATTGCTGTACTGATCCAATACATATTTACCACTGTTACTAATGCTGGAATTGTGTACCCCATTGGTTTTGGTCAGTTGGGTAGTTTTTCCATTCTTTAATTCAACTTCAAAAAGATGACGCTCCATACCATTGTTGGTAGCACCAATATAATAGGCTTTCGAACCTTTCTCATCAAAGCCTTGGAAATTGGTCACCAATACATCCTTATAGCCTAATTGGCGGATCAATTTTCCGGAAGTATCATATAGATAAAGTTGGTTATATCCATCCTTATCCGTTTGATAGATGAATTGTTTAGGATTATTCGGTAAGAATGCCAATGCATGTTGAGGTTCAACCCAAGAGTCTGATTTTTCTTCAAACAAAGTTTGAACGAACTCGCCTGTAGAGGCTTTGTATTTATTCAGTTTTAAATGGTCCTGACCACGGTTGAGGACACCAACAAACACGAATTCCCCGGTAGGATCCCAGGTTACTATCGTCAGGTATTGTTCCTTCGGTTCCCCAGTCTGTAAAGTGATGGTCTGTTTCGTCTCGGTGTCATAGATTTTTAGGACAACTTCCTCACTTTTCATACCTGCCATTGGATAACGGATATCTTTGATGCTAGCTACCCGGGTATCCCATTGTGGCAATGGATAATTGCTCACCATGGTTTCGTCTTTGCGATAATACAATAACTTTTTATTATCCGCAGACCACCACATACCCTTATCGATCCCAAATTCATTTCTATGGATCACCGAAGTTCCATTGACAATGCCATCGATGGTATCTTGGGTTACCTGCAACTTCTGGCCATCAGCTTGGTTGATTTCGATGTTATTACCAACCAAATAAGCTGATTGTGTATTTAATGATCCGATTTCTTCTCCTTCACGTTCCTTAGGCAAGGTGTTTTTGACCTGCGCGGTTTTGGTAGCTAGATCGTAAACCAAACCATAGGTGTTGTTTTCCCCAGCAACTTGGAAGGAGATCCTTTTGTTGTCTTCCCATTGGTAGCTGGTTGGGAAATTACGAAGGTTTATTTTTTCATTAGGGAGTACGGTTTTAATGGCCGATTGTAGATCGGATAGGCTAGCGATCTGCTGCGGTTTCCAATTGTTCTTTACATCGAAAGAAACCAAGTTCTGGTAGGTGCTGTCCAAGCTGGAAAAGGCATCCGTATTTTTGATCCATTTTGCGGCAGGAAGGCTTTTTGCAGCGAATTTTCCAGGGCCAAATACTGTTTCGTCAATAGTTAAATTCCTTTGTCCATAAGCGTAGCTTGAACTCAAAAGGAGCAATAACAAGAGTTTTTTCATTCTTTTTGAAAATTTTATGCAGACGAAATTAAGTTTTTATAATGAAATACCCATATATTAAAAAAGGTAAAGCCCGACAAAGAGTTGTCGGGCTTTACCTTGAGGTTCGGTTGTTTAGTTGATTACATCAATTTCTTTTGTTGCATTATGCGTTCTTCCGAACATATCTACGGCTTGGATTTCAATAGAATGTTTACCGGCTTTTAATTTTGGAAGTTTCAATCGCCACACGTGTGCTGAATTGGAAGGATCGCTAGGTCTGCGGCCTTGGATCAATGAATTTGCACCATCATAGGCTAATAATTCCTTCATGTAGGCAGGATCGAAACCTTCTGTTTTTTCCATGTTTTTCCATTCTCCTTGATCGATACGGTAAGTAACCTTATCTGTTGCCGACCCTAGGAAGAAGTTGGCATAGACATGATAACGGCCAGCATATTTCTCTTTGACTACCGAAGGGCCAAATAGACCAATGGTATAATCATCTGCTTTTCCAGCTACTTTATAATCGAAGTTATATTGGTTTCCATCGATATTCAAGATGGCATAACCTTTAGGCGTACCATCACGCATCGTAGACGCAGGGACACCTTTTTCATTCATCTGACCAGAGTACCAGTCGCCAGAAGTTGTTCCCACATTATATTCATGATGAGGTTTTGCACCCAACCAATCGTGTTCCTGGGTGTAGAAGTTCTGCTGCTGATAATGGGTATGTGCCGAAAGAGAAAGGGTGTTTGGGTAATCTTTCAATAGCTCAAACAATCTTTTTCTGTCTTTTTTACGGAAGGATTTGTTGTTTTCAGGGTTCAATGGGATATGGAAAGCAAGTACGATCAACTTATCCTTCGGAACAAATTTCAAATCGTTTGCAATGAATTCCAACTGATCGGCTCTCAAACCACCTTGGTAGCTCTTTCCTGTCTCCGGATGTGGATAAATGATATTATCCAAAATGATGAAGTGTGCATTTCCAACATTGAATGAATAATTATTAGGACCGAAAGTACGTTCGAAACCTTCATCAGCTAAGGAATCTTGAGTCACATCATAATTCATGTCATGGTTTCCCATCACATTGAACCATGGAAGTCCCATTTTGCCAACTGCTGTTTTATAAGAAGAGTGTAAGGTTAGATTATCACCTACTAAATCCCCTAAACTGATACCAAACAAAGGACCTTTTCTTTCTTTTGCCTCATCGATCAAGCCTTTGCTGAAGTATTGGATTTCTTCTTCAGTATACGCTTGAGGGTCTCCGAATACGAATGCCGAAAATTGATTGGATTCCGGTTTAGCTTTTAAGGCGAAGTCGATCGATTTGGGTAATGGACCAGTTGGAGCAACACCTTGATATTTCAATTGTGGTGATCCATTAGGCTTGTGGATGTAATAGAATTTTGGGTGGTTGTCCTGATCAACAGGCAATTCATAACCGGTAGGTTTGATGACAAAAATGATGTTGTCGTTTTGGAAAGGGATTTCATATTTCCCTTTGTTGTTGGTTAGTACAACATCTTTTCCATTACTGATGGCAACACCTTCAATCCCATTTTCTCTACGGTCTTGTTTTCCATTTCCATTTAAGTCGTTAAATACGGTTCCTTTGGCTAGGTCTTGTGCGAAGACCGATCCGGTCATCATACAGGCGATTAATGACCAATATAAATTTTTCATTTATCTTATATTATATTTTTATTTCTTTCAAAAGTAAAGAAACAGCTTTAAAATAAGATTAACAAATGATTAAGGAAGTGTTTATGGGTTTAATTATCTTATTTTTAAGTTCTTCGGTATGGAAATGGAACTAATGAACCGATTATTTAATCGGTTCATTGGTTTGGGCTAGTCTTTGGGAGCCTGTATTTGCAGGGCAAGCAATATCATCCGTTGCATCATAGATCAATTTTTTTGATCCTCTATCTTTAATTAATGTTTCCGGAACATAGATTTGCACTTTGGTTTGCGAATATCCTGAAGGGTAATATCGGATATAATATCCATCGGGATGTAAGGTCCAGATTCCACTCGGAATATCTGCTCTTACTGGCGCCATTCCTGCCATGATCGCATATTTTTCGAACTCGGCATAGGTGTAATTTCCGGAGGAAACCAATTGGCGGATGTTGTTTTCAGCTTCGAAAATCTTTTGGATAGCAGGTGGCATGCTCGATTTGGCTTTCGCCATGACGTCAATTGGGAGGATGCCCAAGGCACCGCCTTCCAATTGCAGGATCTGTTTTGCAGTCAATAGACGTAATGCAGTTTCTTTTACCGGTCCACTGTAATCAATGAACTTTGTTTTGGCAATAATGGTCCAAAGAAGCATTTGAATATCCGTTTGTTGCACTTCAGGATGTTTCTCTGCACTTTTGAGGATAGCGGTTACAATATCCTTTTTCTTACCAAGTATAGGCGCATACATATATCCATCCCCAGCAGACGGAGCGTAGGTTCCTGCTTTTAGGCAATAGCTTTTGTTGATCATTTCAAAATGTCCAGATTGCAGGACATAGCCATCATCGCCATTTTTTGCCAATGTTGAAAATGGCAAGTATTTGGCACTACTTTCAAACTCTGGCATTTCTTTGCCTTCTTGATCCACATCGTCAAAGCTGGTGCTAATGGCTTCGGGTTCCTTTAAAATTTTATCAAGCCCTAATGCCTGTGCACCTTTGGAGGTAACAGCTTTTCCTGCTTTATTCAATAAATCCCCGAATTGGGCAGAAGCCATTTGGGTATTTAAAAGGATGGTAAAAAGTAGAATAGCGCTAATTTTAAGTTTTTTCATTTGATCAGGTAAATTTGATATTGATTTAAAAATAATATAATCTTTTAAATTTACCTGCTCTTTTATTTAAACTATGTATTAAGCTTTGAATAATTACTAATTTTTTTACTATTAAAGATTAAAAGGACACCCAGGATTATTTTAAGCCCATGTATATCGAAATTATTCCATAGGAATTTTTGATAAGGTTCATCCTTCCGAAGGAGAAGCATGTTTTTTATTACAGACAAAATAAAATCTGGAATATTTAGGATGATGATGGCAAGTCCAAGAATAAGCAAAGCGATCTGAAATATCTTTTCATAATTGAATTGGCTGTTTTGAAGGATTTCTTGTTGATTTTCATCCTTTAATTTTAATAGATTAATGATTATTTCTGTTCTGAAAAGTAGAAAATAAGCCAGGATCCATTGAATAAGCAGGAAAATTATTAATGAAGGCAAAATGACTACTGTTTCTCTTGCCATTTGTATGGTAAAAAAGAACATGCTTAATTCCTTGAGGGAATTGATACTCCATAAGAAGAGGATGATTCCAATGATTTTGATCGCAAAAATAAAGAGCTCCGTTTTTTTCATGGTTTGGGAAAATGTGGTATGTGTAGTTTATTTTATAGAAATATGTGGTATGTGTTTGAAAATCAGTGGAAATATAAAATTTCCCTTGTTGTTATACAAGGGAAATTAAAAATTATGTTTTTCAATGGTAGAATTCTTAAAATTTATGCGTGAAAGCTATACTTCCATAAAAGGGTAAAAGTTTCCGACCATCGGCTGGTGCTACCCAACCAATCCTGACCAAATCAAAAAGATTTTTTTATCTCTGTGCTATAGCTTTATTAACTCCAACTTCTGTAGCTATGTTTCTAATATAAGATTAAGACAATCAGTAAGATTTATAGGAAAAGGTGAAAATATTTTTTCATTAAATTGGTTAAAAACGGTCTTTATAAATTAAGTAAAAACCTATTGATTTTTATCCAAAATAAGCACCAAATAAATAATCAATCTTCCCAGTAAGATGATTCCCATTGGATATAAAAAGAACCATTTAAAAGCAGCATACTGCCTATCGGTCCAAGAATCAAAAAATTTAGGGCGTTTCATTCCTTAAGAACAATCAAAAAACAGTATAGTTGATAGAAATTTTTAAACCATAATTAAATAAATGCTTATATTTATTCAAATGTTTAAACAATTCCTCCTTATTGTTTTTTTATTCAGCATTTCAAAGTTATATGCTCAATCAGCATATACTTTAATCTGTAAGGTCGATAGTTCCCTTCACCTTGAAAATGAAATTTTTTATTTAAAGCATATCAACAATGGTGATATAAATCCTATGGTCCATGACTCGGTACAGGTTATGAATCATCAATTTGTTTTCCAAGGAACAATGAATACGCCAGCGGTATACACCCGTTTGATCAGTAAAAAGGATGGCTCTGAGAAATGGTTTATGTTAAGTTCTGGTACCAGCCATGCCGTTTTATCCAAGCCAAATTTCAATCCAAAAAGCGGGAAGCCCTTAGGAATAAGCAGTTCATTCACTATCCCAGGAGACGAAAGGTTCCGATTAATGGAGATCACCGATAAGTTATATGATCTGTATGTGGAGGAGATCGATAAATTTAGGGAGCTTTCCAATTCCAGCAAGGAAGAGACAATTCAGGATCAATTGATGGATTCTTCCTTTCATTATCTGGACAAAAAAAACCCTTACCTAATCACATTGATAGAAGAGAACCCTTCAAATTATACTTCCCTATATCTATTAAGTTATTATCGGCCAAACCTATTGAACAAAGATGTTGGAAAATTGGAACAACTCTTCAATGGGTTGGATGAAAGCTTGAGGCAAAGCGAAGAAGGCAAACGACTTCAAAAGATTATCAACGCCAAAAAGCATATAAATGTAGGCATGATGGCTCCAGATTTTTCCATGAAAGATATGCATGGAAAGACCATAAAATTAAGTGATTTTAGGGGTAAAAAAGTACTCTTGGATTTTTGGGCAAGTTGGTGTGTTCCCTGTATCGAAAATCTTCCTAAACTAAAAGAATATGCTGAAAGAGAGAATTTTACCGTATTGGCCATTTCTTTGGACCATGATCGGAATAATTGGTTAAAAGCTATAAAAAATCATAAATTCGATTGGGCCATTCATATTTCTGAACTTCAGGGATGGAAAGGGCCGATCGTTCAGAACCTCTATAACATTGAATCCATACCTAGAAGCATCATCATTGATGAAAAGCGCAAAATGATACACATTGATTTAAAATTATAATTCCTAATTCTTTCCCGTAGATCTCCTTCCTCCTGAAAGTACAGCAAGAAAACCCACTAAAATTTGCTTATTAGTTTAATTTTCTCTATATTTGTAATCATTAATTATTGAATTGAACAGCAGAATCTAAACCTTTATTCTGCATTAAAGCCGTAAAGTTTGATTGAAATACATGTTATTGGTCAACCAATACATCGGCTATTTATTGCTTTAAAACCTAAGTAAAAACAATTAGAGAAATGAAAAACATGTTATTAGCAACTGATTTAGATGGGACCTTCCTAGGAGGACAGATGGAAGAACGATTACGTCTCTATCAGATCATAAAAGAAAATAAGAATATACAACTGGTCTTTGTTACAGGCAGGGGTATGGAATCGGTCATTCCCTTATTGAACGACCCCACCATTCCAACACCAGATTATGTCATTGCAGATGTGGGATCTACAATTTTTGATGGTAACTCCTTGGCGGCAATCGACCCGATACAACATGAAATAGAAATAAATTGGCCTTCTGTTTATGAACTGCAGGAGGCCTATGCCGATATTCCCGGATTGGTGTACCAAAATGTACCCCAACAGCGACGTTGTTCCTATTATTACGATTCGGAAACCGATCTTGAAACGGTTCAAGAAATTGCGGATGAAATGGGTTGTGATGTGATCACATCGGTGAATAAATATTTAGATATTATGCCCAAAGGAGTCAATAAGGGTAATACACTAAAAAAACTTGTTGACCTATTGGAAATCCCATACGAGCAGGTGCTCGTAGCTGGCGATACCCTGAATGACCTTTCTTTATTTCAAACCGGGTTCGAAGGTGTTGCGGTTGGGGATTCCGAAGAGGCCCTATTAGAAGCTACCAAGGGACTTTCCAATGTCTACCAAGCGGAAGATGCTGGGGCTGCAGGTATCCTGGAAAGTATGGAAAGGCATGAAAGATTTCGGGCCTACGTTTCCAATATACCATCTGAACCCATGCTCCTGGATTCTTCAGAAAACAAACAGCTGATCATGGTATACCATCGATTACCCTATGAACGCAAAATGGTAGATGGTGAACTCAAACAGGTGGCTCCTCAAAGTCCAAATGGCATTATCCCATCGTTATTGGGACTTTTCGAACAGGGAAGACCTGGCGTCTGGATAGGTGAGGAGGTCGATCTCGGTGAGAACCAGAGCACAGAAAAGCAAAAAGTAGATGTAGAAAAATATCCCCATTTAGATGTATCCGCTATAACACTTTCCCAAAAAGATATCGATCAGTTCTATCGGGTATTTTCAAAGGAAGCCTTTTGGCCAACGATATTTTCCTTCGTCGATAAAGCGAAATTCAATCACAAAGATTGGGACCATTATTTGAAGATCAACAGGTTGTTTGCAGAAAGGATCGCAAGAGAAGCAGACCGAGAAGCCCTGGTCTGGATTCATGAGTATAACCTGTGGATGGTACCCTCTTTCCTAAAAATGTTGCGCCCCGACCTGAAGATTGGATTTTTCCACCATACAGCATTCCCAGCCGCCGATATCTTCAATACCATTCCATGGCGACGGGAAATCATCGGAAGCCTTTTGATGTGTGATTTCATCAGTTTCCACATACCGAGGTATGTAGAGAATTTTATTGATGTTTTAAGGAGCCATACGCCGTTCGAAATAGAAAAAACAGTAAATGTTTCCAATCAGTTTCTGACCTATAGCATGGCGTTAGGGGTGGAGCATATGACCAAAATCATTTCGGTAGAAGGTCGTACCATTCGCTTAGGGGCGCAGCCAGTTGGAGTAAATTTCGAGTTGATCGAAAGGATCCTATCCCAGGAATCCATACAGAAGCGAATTGAAGGGTATAAAGCAGAAGCAGCAAAAACGGGTATAAAACGTATCGTTTCCATCGAACGGATGGACTATGTCAAAGGGCCTTTGGAAAAGGTACAGGCTTTTGGAGAATTCTTGAAACAACATCCTGAATTTCAGGGTAAAGTGGAATTGATCAATGTATGCACCCCACCCTCCAAAGGGATGCGGATATACGATAAGATTCGTGACCAAGTAAACCAGGCCGTTGGGGAGATCAATGGTAAATACGCCACTTTAGATTGGACCCCTATACAGTATTTCTACCAGGCATTACCGTTTGAGGAAGTTCTTATCCAGTATGCTTTGTCGGATGTTGCTTGGATCACCCCATTAAGGGATGGATTGAACCTGGTTTCCAAAGAATTTGTTGCTACGCAAGGAGTACTAAAACAGGCGGGGGTTCTGGTTTTATCCGAATTTGCCGGCGCATCAGTGGAACTTCCTTATTGCGTTCCAACAAATCCTTACGATCAGTTGAGCATGATCGAGTCTTTACACCAAGCATTGACCATGGAAGAGGAGGAAGCCCGGATCAGGATCAGAAGGTCGCTCCAGCAAATCAGACATTACGATATCCATTACTGGGGAAAGGATTTTGTGAGGGAATTGGAAAGTTCAGATGAATTAAGCGTATAAACAAAATATAAAAATGCAAGTAGAACAGTTAGAAAACGTTGAAGGGAAAATAGAAAAATTTATAGATAGTGCGATAGCCTATGCGCCGATCTTGATCAGTTCCATTTTATCGGCTGCATTAGTCTTATTTCTGGGACTTTGGTTGATCCGAATGGTTAGAAGGCTTGTAGATAAGATCTTCATCAAACGGGAGGTCGATCCAAGCATCCGTACCTTTCTTGGCAACCTGATCAATTGGATATTAAAGGTAATGTTGTTTATTGTGGTTGTAAGTCAGTTGGGCGTACAGACCTCTACATTTATTGCTGTAATCGGTGCAGCCGGGTTGGCTATTGGTCTTTCCCTGCAAGGCTCCCTATCAAATTTTGCCGGTGGAGTACTTATCCTACTCTTTAAACCATTCCGTGTGGGAGATTATATTTCTTCCTCTAGTGGTGTGGACGGCACTGTTAGGGTGATCGATATCTTCAACACCCGATTGGTAACCCCGCAGAATCAATTGGTTATTATTCCAAACGGGGAATTATCAAACAGTAATATCACCAACTTTACGGAATTGGGTACCCGCAGGACTTGGTTTGATATAGGGGTATCCTATGATGCAGACCTACGTTTGGCAAAATCCATTCTATTGGAGTGTATCCGCAAAAATGAATATGCCTTTAACGATCCTGCACCAGATGTGGTGGTTACCAGTTTGGGAGACAGCGCAATCAATCTTTCCGTACGTGTAACGACCAGCAATGAACATTTCTGGGCTATGCAGGAACAACTCATCATCAGCTGCAAGGAAGCCTTGGATTCAGCAAGCATAGAGATACCATTTCCACAAACAGATATCCATATAAAGCGAAAATAATACATCTCTATTGTCATTTTTAAGAGGGATATTGACGTCTTGGCTTATAAATTGTAGGGAGGTAATTTATTATTGGAAAAGCTCAGCAAAAGAAGAGATGACACTTAAACTAGGTTTCAATACGAATTATCAGAAAAATATATTTACCGGATACCAGAAACATATCCTTACTGGTTTCTTTTCTATATTATTATTAGCTGGACAGGCGCAAGAGAAAGAAAAGCAGGAACCTGCTACTTTGGATTCCATAGAAATAGTAAGGGATTACCGTCCGATGCTAGCGGATGTGGTCAAAATCAGGCGTACTCCGGATATGGACATCGATCGGAAAGCATTGGAAGTAGAATTGCGGCAGATCGCTGCCGGCATGTTCTATTCCCGCTACGATTTCCGCGAACCCTTCCATAGTCCTTTGCCGGAAAGATACCCCAATGCTTCCCGAAATAATATTGATAATAACCGGATAGGTATCATGGCCTATCGGGGTAAAGAATATGAACGTGCCAGTTCCATCCTGAAGAAGGTGGAGCCGGGAGATGCTTTTTATCAGAGTTCCATCATCGCCCTAGGAAAGATTGCACAGGAAAATGGCGATAAAGTAAATGCCAGGAATGCATTCTACAAAGCATCCCAACTGAGTTTCGATAAGGAATTGAAAGCCGATGCCTTATACAACTATGCGAAGATGCTAAATGAATTGGATTCGGTGCAGGTATCCTTACAACCTTTAAAGGATTATCTTGCCCTGCGATTTGAGGGCGTAGATTTAAGCGCCAACCAAAAGGAAACCACGGAATCGCGAATGGCGGAGATCCTCTCCGGAAGTAGCAATTTTGAGACTGCCGTTTATCTGTTGGAATCCTTCAGTAATCGAGATCAGAAAGCAGAAGAGGTCTACCAGAAGATTACCTATTATCGAGGTTTGGAGTTCTATAACGAACGTGCGTTCGAAAACAGTATTTCCATGTTCATGCGGGCCGAAAAATCTACCTTAAATCCCGAAATGGCAGCATTGGCAACCTATTGGAAAGCAGAAGCCATGTACGAAGTCCGCAAATTCAGCGAAGCAGTCGACAACTTCAGCAGATTCCTTCGTCTACCAGCAGCGAAAAATACCTCTGTATATAATTATGCAAATTACGCTTTGGCCTATGCGGCATTCCGCATCAATAGGTACAGCGTGGCTGCCGATTATTTCGAGCGGTTTTTAGCATCGGAGGGAAGCTCTTTAGATAAGAAGGTGAAATACGATGTGATGGCTCGATTGGGAGATTCCTACCTCACCATGCGTAATTATGAAAAAGCTAAAGGTTTTTATGATCAATTGATCAGCGAGAAGGCACCGAACCAAGATTATGCCTTGTTTCAACAGGGAATTATACAAGGCTTGCAGGGAAATAATGAAGGAAAATTACAAACCTTGCTATCTGTTGTAGAAAAATATCCAGGATCCAACTATGCAGATGATGTGGCCTTTGAGATCCCATACATGTATTTTACGATGGGTGAGTATGATGCTGCAATAGAAGGGCTTCAGAAGATGGTCAAGCAATATCCTCGAAGTAGTTATGTGCCTAGAGCCTTAGTAACCATTGGTTTGGTTCAATACAATAAGGATGAAACGGAAGCAGCTATGGCTACCTTCCAAAAAGTGGTGAAGGATTTCAGTACAACTTCAGAGGCCGCACAGGCCATGGCTTCCATTGAAAGTATTTATCTGGATCAAGGCGATGCGCCGAGTTATATTGAATATGCCATCAATAACAATATCAGTAACCTGAGTGAGGCAGAGCAGGATAACATGGCATTCCAAGCAGGAAGAACCTTGTTTGCGAGAGGACAGTATGGACCAGCTGTTGAGGCGATCAATGCTTATTTTGATAAGTTTCCAAAACCTAGACAAGAGAAACATGCGCGTTATATCCGTGGAGTGAGCTTATACCATACCAATAAGCCCCAGGAAGCCCTGCATGATCTGAATATCATTCTGAACGATTGGACCAGCCCTTATACCGAGAAAACCTTAATGACTGCTGCGGCACTTTACCTGAGTCTAAAGGAATACAACGAGGCGATTGTGCATCTTAAAAAGTTGGAGCTGAATAATGACTATAAGGAAAATTATGGTTATGCGGTCACGAATCTGATGATCTGTTATTTTGAATTAGGCGATTACGAACAGATGAATAAGTATGCGAAGTTGGTTCAGGGCTATGAAAAGGCTACGGAAGAGGAAATTGCTACGGCGCATCTGTATGCGGCTAAGGCCAGTTTAAAGCAGGAAAACAAAGAAAATGCTTTAAAAGAGTTTAATCTGGCGGCATTGAAGAGCCAAGGGGCTGTGAGTGCTGAGGCGAGGTATCGTGTGGGATTGATGCAATATGATAACAAGGAATACGACAAAGCCCAAAAATCAGCTTTTGATGTGATCGAGAATATGGATTCGCATGATTACTGGGTGGCGAAGAGCTTTATCCTCCTTGCAGATACTTATTCCCGCAAAGGGGATAATGTTCAGGCAAGAAGTACCTTGGAAAGTGTGATCGAAAATTATGAAGGTGATGATGATATTATTCCTACAGCAACCGACCGTTTACAGAAATTAAAGAAGAAATAATTTTATAAATAATCATCAAGACTTTCTTGAGATGATTTGGATAGACCTGGGATTACATTTCCAGGTCTATTCGTTTTCCATTCTTCCAATAGCAGGGTTTGTAGGCTGTTGGAACAACGCCAGTTGCACCTGTTATATAGACATCTGTACCATCGACGAATATTCCATAGGCCTGTGCATTATCTTCCAGCTCATGGATTTCTCCGTTCTTCCAGTAGCAGGCTGTATGGCCGGTACTGTTTGAATTCCTTTTATTGATCAGCCCCACAGCATAAAGGTCATTGCCGTTTTTGATGATTTGATGGACTTCGCCATGTAGGTTTTTATTCAATACAATTGCCTCGGTATTTTTCCAGTACATGGGGATTCCACACAATCCTGCCACATAGGTCTCTTCTGGAGAATGCCTATATATTGATGTGATACCATTGAATACTTGGGATTCTTTTGGAATGATCAATTCGGTAAAGCCACTGTTTTCTTCCCAAAAGAAAGCCGATTTGGGAGCAAAGGCAGATCCAATTTCTGTTCCGACAAATTTACCATAGGTTCCAGCAAAAATCGGTTTATTATGGTAAAAGCTTACTGCTGAAATGGTTCCCGTACTATCAGACGATAGTTTTATCTCCTTGCCATTGAGGAAATAGGGCATAAGTTCTTTCTCTCTGAAAGCGGATTGGAAAAATTGAAATTCTTGTATGTTTCCTTGGTTATCTTTGTAATTATAAACAATTCTGCTTTGGTTATTAATTGCCTCCCGGAAACCGCTTTGATTTTTAATCTGGTTCATGAAAGCTGATTTTTCTGTAGATTTTCCATTCACCCAAAATTTGGAACTTATTTCTCTGTTTTTTGCTTTTACGCCACTGATTAGGATGTTCCCATTTATTACTTGAATGGAACTTCCGAATTGTAAATGGTAATTCAGTTCAGCATCATTTCCATCTGTATCGAATAAGGAATTTTTACAGCTAGGGAAAAGGGAAGTGGTAATGGCGAGTAAAAGCAGAATGCTGAACTTAAAAAATGGATTGAATTTGTTTTTAAACAGGATATTATACATAATTGGGCTTTGTAAATAAAATGGTTTTTAATTCGTTAATATTTAGCTAACGAGTAAAGGATTATTTCTGCTACAATGATGCGGTATCTAGTTTAAATTATTGAAAACCTCTATTTAATAATATAATTACCTAGGTTGGCTTGTTTATTTTTATGAGCATGGTATATTTGAATATGGTATTTCATTATTTGATATCCTATGAAATATCTCATTTAAGAAAAAACACTAGCTAATTTTATAATTCTGTCTACACATGAGAATATTTTTAATAATCGTCCTATCCACTTTTAGTTTTGTTTGTTTGTATGGACAAGATAATGCTGTCAGGTTTAACGAAGCTTACATTAAACTCAACGATAATAAGGTAAATATTGAGATACCGGAGGTACAGGAGTTGACTTTAATCATGATGGCGATTACAGATCATGGACTTAAGGACTCCAATATGGTCAATCACAAAAACAGTTACCATCAAGAGGTCCTAAGTCATTTCAGTAAATTCAAAGACCATAAGGCAATTAAGATATGTGATTCATTATTGCAGAAAAGCCTTATTTATTACATTTTGATATCTTCCAATTCCTATGGATTCCAATTTGATGGCGACAGTTTGATTAGGACAAATGTGTATACATTTCCTGGAAAGGGGGTAGGAACAGTGGAGATTCATGAAGATCCAATAGTATTATATCGGAAAGAAATTGAGGATTTCGCCAAGAAATCAGGATTTAGGAAATTTTATCAATCTCATAAGCCTTATTATCAAACTATTATAGATGATTATATCAAATATGCGGCAATAGATAAACAAAAGAAATGGCTAGAAAGTAAATTTGATTATAAAATCAATAGTTATCGGGTTTTGACCTCGGGACTTATAGGTGGCATAAATGCAACACATACTTTTGAAGATAATAATTTTAAGGAAATGCTCTTGTATTTACCGGTAATCAAACATCAAGCAGATATAGATCAAGATTTTAATAGGGCTTTGAACAGTAGGGTGATTTTTACAGAAATTGATCATAATTATGTAGGTCCACTAAGTTCAACGTTTAAGAACCATATCGATACTATTTTTGATAGGAGATCAATTTGGGTGGATTCAACGAACAAATCAACCAATCATTATCCCAATCCTATTAAAGTTTTTGATGAGTATTTAACCTGGGGATTGTTCATTTTGTACATCATGGATACCGAACCCAAAAATCAAATTCTTCTATCGAAAGTCAGAGAAAATATTGATGACAGGATGAAGTTAAAAGGCTTCCCTAAATCAAAAGAATTTAATGAAGAACTTGTTCGTCTTTATAATCAGAATGATTTTCCAAAGATAAGGAACATTTATACGGATTTGCTTAAGTGGTCCTCGAAGCAATAGACAGGATAGCTTTTAAGGTCTAAGAATAGGTGAAATAAGTTGTATTAAAGGTTTTTAGTTTGTAGCAGGTAGGATAATGGAAATAAAGGATAAATCGGATTTTGACACTATGTTTCTAGATAGGTTCGGGGATATTAGCAAAATAACTTTGAGTAATATCAAGAAAAATAGAATTAGAATTAATCTGGGTGAAGATCTGGATGGAAAATCTAGGGTAAACCAAGCTTTAAAAAGGAGCAAAGCGGTTTTGGATTTCTGTTTTAAAGGTAAGGAAATATGGTTGCAGATTATTTTGTGGGATAATGATGCCTTGATAGCATTAAAAACTGCAGGTATCAATCCTGATTATGCAGATAATAAACTTGAATGGAAAGAGGATGATAATAATTTTTTAGGCCTTAATTATAAACAGTACTCTTTTCAAAAGATATTACCTATATGTTTGTCAATTATAAACTTTGACCTTGCTTATTCTCCATCAGCTAATATAACCTGTTATTTTATTGATTTTGTAGAGCCTATAATTGTAAATATTTATGATGATAGAGGATGCGATATATACTCCCCGAGTAGATCGTTATTTAGGAAGATTAATCCCGATATTCTATTTAAATAAATTAATAGTTGTTTTTGAAGCTAGACAAAGTACTACCATACCTGATCAAAATCCAACCGCTTTTAGAGTTTGGCTAATCTGCGGCTCGGTCAGGCTATAATGTTGTCACTTTTTTTGATACAAAAATACCGCCAACAGTCTTCATCTATTTCATAGTTAATGTTGAATCATGCTTGCGCATTTCTCTTCAACGACCTTCGCTCAACTCGCAGGACGGCGAGTGAACTTATTTAACTTAAGTGTTAAAATCCCCAATTATTTGGAATCGATTTGTAATATTTTCTAATCTTTTAACTAGGGGCATTATATAAGTCTGGTCAAAATGCATTTCAAATTGAAGTTGTGTTGAATATATTCCTGGTTTGTCATTACAAGTAATTTGAATTGTAAAGTTTCCTGTATTATCACCCTGAATTATAAGTTCCAAATAACCTTCTAAGTCATTAAAAGTCATTTTGTCATTTAAGTTATTATATAACCGACTTAAGCCTTCTTTTAGAATTTTAAAGTCAAAAGTTGTTAAATCTGCTTCATAAGAGCCAATAAAACCTCCTGATTTTAGTTCAATTTGAGTTTTTATCCAATTTTTATCCCAATCTGAACCATCATTCATTTTGCCTATTGGAGTGATTCTGATGAACTGTCCATCATCATTAATTTCAAATTTTAGGTCTTCGTCTAATTGCATAATTTACTACTAAAGCTCTTAATCAAATATAAACAATTTGGACACGAAAATTTACAGGGGGTATAGATGTAAAGTATAAAGTCCAAATATTTCTATGTTTTATCTAAAAGTGAACCAAGATTGAACCAAAACAAAGGGTTTTTTATTATTTTTTTGTAAAATTAGCTTTGATTAATTAACAGAGTGTTTACAGGTTCACTTCTTGTTAATTAGGGTTAAATATCTGAATAGGAGAGGTTTACAAACAAAAAATCCCCACATTTCTGTAGGGCACTGAAAAAGTCCTCTTTTAGATTGGGCTAAAAAAAGGAGTGGAAAACAACAGTTTTCTGCTCCTTTTTTCGTATCTTAAAGTAGGCTTTAACGGACATCAGGATGCTTTCTACCCAACAAAAAATACAGTTCAGTTCCTATTCGGGATTGTACGATATCATTGTTCCAAAAGACAATCTACTTCGCAAAATCAACGATCTTATCGATTTCAGTTTTATACATGACGAGCTTCTGGAGAAGTATTGCCGGACCAATGGACGCAACGCTGAAAGTCCAATCAAGATGTTCAAATACCTTCTGTTAAAGACTATCTATACCGTTTCAGATGTCGATGTCGTTGAGCGTTCCAGATATGATATGTCCTTTAAATATTTTCTTGAAATGGCTCCTGAGGAGGATGTGATCAATCCAAGTTCGCTCACTAAATTCCGTAAACTACGATTAAAGGACATGGATCTATTGAACCTGTTAATCAACAAGACCGTAACGATCGCTCTCGAAAAGGGTATTATAAAATCAAGGTCCATCATCGTAGACGCGACCCATACCCATTCCAGATCTAACCCCTATTCAGCATTAGAAGTCCTCAAGGAGCGTTCCAAGCTGTTAAGGAAAGCGATATATCAGATAGATGAGGACTACAAAGGGCGTCTGCCACAAAAGAACGAGTCCAACGACCTGGACCAGGAACTTACCTATTGCAGGGAATTACGGAGAGTGCTGGATCAGGATCAATCCATCAGTGAAATACCGGCTGTAAAGGAAAAGCTGAACCTGTTGAAGGAAACCATCGAGGACATAAAAGAATACTATCTGCTCTCTAAAGATGATGAAGCCAGGCTTGGATATAAATCTGTAGACAGTAGTTTCTTTGGTTATAAAACACATCTGGCGATGACCGAGGAACGCATCATCACAGCAGCGGTCGTTACTACGGGCGAAAAAGGTGATGGTCCGGAACTGCCCCGGTTATTGGAGATCAGTAGGCAGAATGGAATGG